>CP136575.1:0-207500 GCA_035196065.1 Sphingobium sp. | reverse complement strand
CAGGAGCTTAAGCGTATCCAAGAAATCGCACACGCTCACGGCGGAGAGTGCCTCTCTGCACAGTATATTACTAACAGTCGAAAACTCTCATTTCGTTGCGCGGCGGGCCATGTCTGGGATGCTGTCCCATCATCTATTTTTATGGGTGCTTGGTGCAAGGAATGTATGGGGCAACGGACTTCAGCTACGCGCCGTGCCAAGCGAGACATCAACCCGTATTTACACATCATTGAGCAGCACGGCGGGAAATTCCTGGGCGAAGTGGAAGGCCTCAAATGGAAGATGCGCGTCTCGTGCTCCGCGGGGCACGAATGGGTGACAGAACCGGTAAGGCTTCGGGCAGGCTATTGGTGTCAAAAATGCAGTAGTCTTAAGAGAGGTCAGGAGCTCAAATTGACGATAGGCCAGCTCCAGCGGATTGCGGAGGGGCGAGGTGGTAGCCTTCTGTCGCGGCGCTATGTCAGGTCCTCCACCAAGTATCTGTGGCAGTGTGGTTTCGATCCTGCACATAAATGGCTTGCAAGTGCCAACAGCGTGAAGCGGGGATCTTGGTGTCCCACTTGCGCAGGGAAGCGGAAATTTCTGTTCGCCGGGGATGTGGATGAGTTTTTGAGGGATGAGCAGTTGTACCCTGATCCTAACTAACATCATGCCATTACCGCTGTTGGGATATCATCCCAGCGCGTGGTGAAATTGGGAGACAGGTTCTCCTGCCTCATCCGCCATTCGGCATTCTTACCTGTCAGGCCCAGACGGGCTTTGCCTCGCCCAAAACGGGCATTGATCTGGTCTAATGCCTCCATCAGCCCATCGAGCGGTTCGGGCACATCGAACAGAGATGCGGGCACGGCACTGGGCGCGGCAAGATCGAGCAGAAGAACCCCAGCCTTGCGCCAGCCATAACCATCACGCCAGATCCGCTCGAAGATCCGCAAGACTGCATCTGTGATCTGCCGCGTGTCGCTGGTTGGTCGCTGAAACGTGGCCGAGCCCGACACTGACTTCTGGTTAGCATTCTGATCGAACGGGTCAGTGCGGATGAACAGTTGCACCGCGCCAGCCACCTGGCCAGCATGACGAACCTTCTCTGAGACCCGTTCCGCAAAGCTCATCACGGCATCGTGAACCTGCTGCTTGTCTCGGATCGCCTCCCCGAAGGTGCGTGAACAGCAGGTGGTTTGTTTTGGAGCTGGTTGGTCATCGAGTGTTGATTGTCGTTGAGAAGTGACCCGTTATTTTCACTGAGAAGTGACCCGGGTGGTTGGTATATCCCGCGTTGCGGGTTTTGGGTCAAGAGGTTGGTTTTTCCTTTCTGTTTTTGGGCGCTGCGGCACTGGCGCGGAAGCGGAAGCTGTCATTCCCGGTCTCAAGGATGTGGCAGTGGTGCGTAAGTCGATCGAGCAAAGCGGTCGTCATCTTGGCATCACCGAACACACCGCCCCATTCGCTGAACGATAGATTGGTGGTGATGATGACGCTGGTCTGCTCATAAAGCTTGGAGAGCAGATGGAACAGCAGCGCGCCGCCTGATGGACTGAACGGCAGATAGCCTAACTCGTCGAGAATGACGAGATCAAGGCGCAGCAGGCGCTCGGCAACCTGGCCAGCTTTATTCATAGCCTTTTCCTGTTCCAGCGCATTGACCAGATCAACCGTGGAGAAGAAGCGGACCTTTTTGCGGTGATGCTCAACAGCCTGCACGCCAAGCGCTGTAGCCATGTGGCTTTTACCTGTCCCGGGACCGCCGATCAGTACGATATTGTCGGCACCGTCTATAAAATCTCCACGATGGAGTTGACGGATGAGGGCTTCATTCACCTCGCTGGCTGCAAAGTCGAACCCGGCCAGATCCTTGTAGGCCGGGAACCGGGCTGCCTTAATGTGGTAAGCGATGGATCTGACCTCACGTTCGGTCATCTCCGCCTTGAGCAGCTGCGAGAGGATCGGCACAGCCGCTTCGAACGCAGGGGCACCCTGTTCGATCAGGTCGCTGACGGCGCCAGCCATGCCGTACATCTTGAGGCCGCGTAGCATGACCACGATCGCGGCGCTGGCGGGATC
Organism: Sphingobium sp.; assembly: GCA_035196065.1. Classification (NCBI taxonomy): domain Bacteria; kingdom Pseudomonadati; phylum Pseudomonadota; class Alphaproteobacteria; order Sphingomonadales; family Sphingobiaceae; genus Sphingobium; species Sphingobium sp. The sequence goes on along the minus strand of CP136575.1, from coordinate 205,439 downwards.
ATGACGCATGACGCGCCTCCTTGTTCCGGAGGGCATCGTAGCGCCCGACATTGGCTAGAGGCTCGCGCGCAAGGCGCAAAGCCTGTGGTGCATCTATAGGGGTTGGCGGGATAGCTTTGCCATCGGTCAAACGATGCAGGATATTGAGAACATGGGTCTTGGTCGCCACCCCAGCATCAAGGGCAAGCTCGACCGCGCATAGCACTGCCTGCTCATCATGATGCAGCACAAGCGCCAGTATCTCGGCCATCTCCCTGTCGCCGCCAGGCCGCTTGAGGATCAGCCCTTGCAACTGCCGGAACGCTTGCGGCAGTTCGGTGAAGGGTGCCCCGTTACGCAAGGCACCGGGCTTGCGTTGGATTACTGCCAGATAGTGGCGCCAGTCATACACCGTTTGGCCGGGCATATGGTGCGAGCGCTCAATAATCCGAACATGCTCGCACACGATCTGCCCTTCGGCAACAACAACGACCCGGTTCGGGTATATCCGCAGGCTCACCCGCTGGTTCGCAAACGATGCCGGCACGCTATAACGGTTACGGTCAAAGTTCACGAGGCAGGTCGGGGATACCCGCTTGCTGTGTTCGACAAAGCCGTCGAAGATACGGCCCTGCGGCATCAAGCTGGCGACTTCCTCGGCATGCACATCAGCCACGGTACCAGGCAGGCTACCGTGCTTGATATGCCCCCATTGCGCAATGCAATGTTCCTCCAGCCAAGCGTTCAGGGCATCGATATCGGGGAAGCTGGGCCCAGAGGCACTAAGGGGCTGCCACAGCCGCCGCCGCGCATCCTGCACGTTCTTCTCGACCTGTCCTTTCTCCCACCCCGAGGCCGGGTTACAGAAGTCTGCTTCGAACAGGTAATGGCTCGCCATAGCGGCAAAGCGCGCATTGACCTGTCTGACTTTGCCCCGGCCAATGCGATCGACCGCCGTCCTCATATTATCAAAAATACCCCGCTGGGGAACACCGCCCAGCACCCTGAACGCCTCAGCAAGCGCGTCGAACAGCATCTCGTGGGTCTGAAGTGGATATGCCCGAACAATGAACGCTCGGCTGTATGATAGCTTGGTATGCGCTACCTGCAACTTGGTCTGCCTGCCACCTATAATGGCCCAGTCTTCGCTCCAGTCGAACTGGAAGGCTTCACCCGCCGCAAACACCAAGGGCACAAAAGTGCCGCGTCCGCTGGTCTGCTGCTCGCGTTGGCGTTCAGCCTTCCAAGCGCGCACAAAGGCTGCAACCCGCTCGTAGGAACCGTCATAGCCCAATACCACAAGATCAGCGTGCATCTGCTTGGCTGTGCGCTTCTGCTTTCGCGACTTGCCAACCTCAATCCGCAGCCACCCCGACAGCTTCTCTGCAAACGGATCAAGCTTGCTCGGCCGAACAGAGGCCCTGAATACCGGTTCTAACGTGTCTGCACGTAAATACTTGCGGATCGTGTTCCGCGACAATCCTGTCCGCCGTACAATCTCACGGATCGGCATCCCTTGCCGAAAACGCCAGCGACGTATCACACTCAATAAATCCATGTTGATCACTCCTCATCCCCCCAACCGGTCGGTCAGGGTGTGGTTCAAACATGGGTCAAATCTCAGTGAAAACTTATGCCCCTAACGGGTCACTTCTCAACGACAATCAACAAGCTCGGGCTCGCCAAGGTTTACAACCATGACGAGATCCCGTGGTGCGGGCTCTTTGTAGCCATTGTCGCCAAGCGCGCTGGTAAAGCGCTGCCTAATCAACCGCTCTGGGCGCGCAACTGGGCAAAGTTCGGCAAGGCCGCTGACAAGGCCCAGCTAGGCGATGTGCTGGTGTTCCGCCGCGGTCAAGGATCAGGTCACGTCGGGCTTTATATCGGTGAAGATTATGGCGCTTACCATGTGCTTGGCGGCAACCAGTCTGATGGCGTGACCATCACCCGGATTGCCAAAGACCGCTGCATTGCCGTGCGCAGGCCGGCCTATCGCAAAGCGCCTGCGAGCGCGAAGCCCGTGCAGCTTGCCGCCACCGGCACTCTCTCGACCAACGAAGCCTGAGCGCTCGGCCGCCCGATTGCTTACCCGCGTAAGCAAGATCAACCGCCCGCCGCTTCTGGCGGGTTTTTCTTTGGAGAAGTGACATGGAAAACTTGAAGCCTTGGTGGACCTCGAAGGCCATCTGGACCGGGATCATCGGCAGCATCTGGGGTGTTGCAGGCGCTATCGGCATCTTGCCGGAAGGGCTCAGCCAGGCCGACGTTCTGACCGTGGTCCTGGCGCTCACCGGCATTGGCGGCGTCCTGTTCCGCAAGACGGCGACTACCCGGATCGGCTGATCCCAAGACATTCACCCGGCAGGCGGAGGTTTCGACCTCCGCTCGCCCTTTTACGAACAGGTGCAGGCATGACCAGACTGACACTCCGCCGGGGCGGCACCAGGCGGCTGCGCGCGACGCTCTATGCCGATCTCGCTGCGGGCGATCGACGAGATCTGACCGGTCTTTCGGCGCTGGTCGTCGATCAGAGCCCCAACATCGCTCTGCCAGTTATTACCATTCGCTCGCCGCCAACTTCGGGCGAAATCGAAGTGCTCTGGACTGACGAGCAGACAGCCAATCTCAAGCCAGGCGCTGGCCGGGTTTGGCTGATCATTGGCCTCGAAAACGGGGCAGGGGAGCGTGAGGTCTTGCCGGTCTTGACGTTCGATGTCGAATGACCAGCACCATCCAGATCCTCGAGACGGTGCAGACCATCGTCATCGAACCCCAGGGCATTGCTGGCCCGCGCGGTGAAACCGGCGCCACCGGTGCCCAAGGTCCTCAGGGACCGCCGGGCCCGCTTAGCACACTCAATGATCTGTCTGACGTCGACCTCACGCAGCCCGAAGGCGGCGATGTCCTGATTTTTTCATCCCCCGACAACCGGTGGACCAACACGAATTCGGCCAGGCTGGTCGATGGAGGTAATTTCTGATGGCCAATACTCTTCGTATCAAGCGCCGTGCTGCAGGTGGTGCGGCCGGGGCTCCGGCATCGCTCGCCAATGCCGAGCTCGCATTCAACGAGCAGGACAACACACTCTACTACGGCACCGGCACGGGAGGCGCTGGCGGCACGGCTACGTCGGTCATCGCCATCGGCGGCCCGGGCGCATTTGTCGGGATTTCAGGCGATCAGACGATCGCCGGGATCAAGACCTTCTCGAGCACGATTGCGGGTTCGATCTCCGGCAATGCCGGGACTGCAACCGCGCTGGCAACGGCGCGTTCGCTTGGCCTGTCCGGCGATGTAAGCGGCACGGCCTCGTTTAATGGCACCGCCAATGCGACCATTGCTGCGACGCTCGCGAATAGTGGCGTCACCGCTGGCTCCTATGGTTCGGCGACACAGGTCGGCCAGGTCACGGTCGATGCCAAGGGCCGGGTCACGGCCGCCAGCAACGTCGCGATCACGTTCCCGGTAACTTCGGTTGCAGGGCGCACCGGTGCCATCACCCTTACCACGACAGACGTCTCGGAAGGCACCAACCTCTACTATACTGACGTTCGGGTCCGTGCGAACCGCCTTGATCAGTTGGCAGCACCCACAGCCGCTGTGGCGCTGAACAGTCAGCGTATCACGGGTCTAGCCGACCCGACTGCAGCGCAGGATGCCGCCACCAAAAACTATGTTGATCTTACGGTTCAGGGCCTCGATCCCAAAGCGTCAGTGAAGGCTGCGTCGACCGCTAACATCGCGTCTCTGTCAGGTACCATGACCATCGATGGAGTGGCCCTTGTTGCCGGCGACCGTGTGCTGGTGAAAGACCAGACGACCACTTCGGCTAACGGCGTCTATGTCGTGGCGGCAGGCGCTTGGGCTCGCGCGGATGATCTGTCGACCTGGATTGAGCATGTCTCGGCTTATCTGTTTGTCGAACAGGGGACTGTAAACGCGGACATCGGATATCTTTGTACTGTCGATGCCGGCGGCACGCTCGGCACAACAGCGATTGTCTTCGTCCAGTTCAATGGCGCAGGCCAGATTGTTGCAGGGGCCGGTCTCACAAAGACCGGCAATACCATCGATGTGGGGGCGGGGACTGGTATCTCGGTTGCAGCTGACAGCATCGCTCTGACGGGGCAGGCCCTTGCGCTCCATAACCTGGCGACGAACGGCCTCGTCGTTCGGACGGCTGCGGACACAGTTACTGGACGGACGCTAACCGCTGGTTCCAACAAAATCGTTGTCACCAATGGAGATGGCGTTGGCGGCAATCCGACGATCGACGTAAATGAAGCCAACCTCACGCTGGGCAATATTGGCGGCACGCTAGGCGTGGCGAAGGGCGGCTCGGGTGCGATCGCGCTTACCGGCTACCTCAAGGGCAATGGAACTTCGGCATTCACAGCGTCTGCAACCATTCCCAACACTGATATCTCCGGCCTCGGCACCATGTCGACCCAGGCGGCGAGCAATGTCGCGATTACCGGCGGCTTGATTGACGGGATCACGCTGGATGGTGGAACCTTTTGATGCCGAGCACTATCCTGCTCAAGAGGTCTTCGACCGCTTCGAGCGTGCCGGTAGCGGGATCGCTGCAGGCGGGCGAACTCGCCGTCAATCTCGTCGACCAGAAGCTCTATTCGAAGACAGCAGCTGGAACCGTCGTGCAGGTGGGCTTTGGCAATCTGACATCTGGCATGGTCACGACCGCGCTCGGCTTCACTCCGCCTTCGCGCAGCAATTTTGCCGCCAACGCCCAGGCATCGGTGAGTGCTGCGGACATCCGCAATCTTGCAAACCCGTTAACGGGTCTCGGATACGGTGCGGGGGTCCGATTTAGGTTTTCGTCGCTCAACGACGACAGCGCCGCGCCCTACGCTGATGTGATCGATCTATCGACGTACATTGATGGCACGGGCGGCGGGTACAATGCTCTCTACTTCGGAAAGAGCTCCCAGACGATTCTGCACAAATATGCTGCCGCTGGTGCGACGTCCTGGACGGTAAAGACACTTGGCTATGCTGACGGATCCAATGCGTCTGGCACCTGGGGGATCTCGATCACCGGTTCCTCAGGATCCTGCGCCGGCAATGCCGCGACAGCGACTAGGTGGGCCACCGGGCGCACCATTTCGCTGACCGGCGATGTGACCGGGACGAGCGGCAGCTTCGATGGCTCTGGCAATCTTTCGTTCGCCTCCTCGCTCGCTAACAGCGGCGTGACTGCAGGGACCTACCTCAAGGTCACCGTAGACGCCAAAGGGCGGGTGACAGCGGGTTCTTCGATGACGTCGGGCGAAGTGACCGGCGCACTGGGCTTTACGCCGGCCAACAAGGCAGGCGAAAGCTTCACTGGCAGCATCTCAGTGTCGGGGACAATCACCGCAACTGGCGATGTGACGGCGTTTTCCGATGCTAGGCTTAAGACCGACGTGGAGACGGTTTCTGAGGCCTTAGATCGCGTCCGCAAGCTTCGTGGGGTGACCTTCACTCGTCTTGACACGGGCAATCGCGGCATTGGCTTAATTGCCCAGGAATTGGCTCCCATCGTGCCGGAGGTGGTCATGACCCATGGAGATGGGCTCATGTCCGTTGCCTACGGCAACCTTGCTGCATTGTTGATTGAGGCGGTTAAGGAGCTCAGCTGCAAGGTTGAGCAGCTCTCATATGACCAGAGGCATCCGATCGGCACTGGCTGACTTATGTGTTATACCAACCTGCATTGATCACAACTCACTGGCCCATTTACGATGACCGATGGTCGTAATGCGCCAAGGCTGATCTATGAGTTTGTTCCATAACTCCTCGTCCAGCCAAGGATGCATAAGGCCATAAACTCTAACTGCAAATGATCCAAAATTCAGGTGGCAGAGCAAACTTATCTGACAGCTGCCGCTTGCATGGCACGAAAGACTGGATCATTCTCGATCAATGAGCATCAAAGTGGTTCAACTGGAGATCGAACGTTTTCTGGCAGACTCGCAAGCAGGCGTCTTGGTCATTGCCGGCAAGTGGGGTGTCGGCAAGACTTATGCTTGGAATAGCTACCTGAAACGAGCTGCGGAAAAGGGCCAGTTCTCAGCCGAACACTATGCTTACGTGTCGCTATTTGGCCTCGGTAACCTTGATGAGCTCAAGGCTTCGGTTTTTCAGAATACCATCCGCAGAGCTGACATCGGTAGACCGGCAGACTTGGAAACGCTCGACGGCATGGTGCGCTCGGCACCCGGACTCTGGCGCAAAGCTGGAACCGTCGGGAGGCTGTTTCCGGGGGGCGACAAATACCTATCAATGTTTGAAAAGGTCGGCTTCTTCTGGGTGAAAAACCAGGTTGTTTGCATAGACGACTTGGAGCGAAGGAGTAAGTCCCTCGACGTCCGCGATGTGCTTGGTCTCATCTCGCACCTTAAAGAGCAGAGAGGATGTAAAATTATCCTGCTGCTCAACGATGAGAGGATGGAAGGTGAGGACGGGGAAGAGTTTAAAACCAGCCTGGAAAAAATAGCTGACGTAACCTTGCGGTTTGAGCCCACTCCGGCCGAAGCCGCAGCAATAGGCGTAGATGCGAACACACCGTTCGGCGATAAGCTGCGCGCGAACTGCGAGGCCTTGGGTATCGTCAATATCAGAACCATCAAGAAGATCGAGCGACTTGGCTGTCGGTTGCTCGAGGAACTTAAAGGGTTCGACGAGAGGGTATTTAACCAAGGGCTTCATACGCTCACGCTCCTGTGCTTCTCCAGGCTACAGCCGCACGACGCGCCCACGCTCGACTTCATAGAAGGCATGAGCGACTTCCACGCTGCCTTCGACAAGCTTGCAAGTCACGAAGATCGTCCGCCTGAACACGCACACTGGCAAGCGCTACTGAGCTCTTATGAATTTACGATGATGGACGAATTCGACTCAGTCATCCTAAGAGCCGTGAATCAAGGTCACTTCAATCCAGACACTCTGCGTGAACAAGCAGTTGGACTGCAGAAACGCTTGGAAGCAGCCGACCAAGACCAGTCCTTTCAGATGGCGTGGGATGCTTATCACGGGTCCTTCGACGACAATGCTTATGACGTTACCAATGCGATGGTCGAGGCAGTTCGAAAGACCCCATCGGCAATCTCCCCGATGAACCTCTCCTCAACGATTGGTCTTCTTAAGGATCTCGGATGGGATGGCGACATCCGAGAACTCGTCACTGGATATGTGAAGGCGCGGCAGGACGAAAACCAGGATTTTTGGGATCTGTCGCAGGCTGCTTTTGGCGGAGATGTGAAGGATCCTGATGTTCGCGAAGCGTTCGCGGCCAAACTCGCCACCTACAATGAGCGCCGCGACCCTGTGCAAGTTCTAATGGAGATTGGGCAGAAGCACGGGTGGAGCCCCGATGATGTCACATTCCTTGCCACCCTTTCGTCTGAAGACTTCTACAACATATTCAAACGCCTGCGAGACACCGAACTTCGGCGGGCGATTGCGGGTTCTTTGATTTTCCGAAACATCAGCAACGCTGTTGAGCCAATGGCGACTGTCACCACAAATGCCGAATCAGCTTTGCGGCGGATAGGCCAAGAGTCCATCATAAACCGGCGACGCGTGATACAACGTGGGGTTACGGTCCCGGAGCCAGAGAACACCGAGCCACCGGGCTGAAACGCGCCTACAGCTGCAACAGCAAATCCCGCTGCTCCTGCCAGCAATCGGGGATAGGCCGCTTGAGCATCTGCAAGTTGATGCCCCGCGGTTGACGTCCAGCAAGCAACATTTCCACAATGTCAGGAGCTAGCAAGGTCATCCGCAAAAGCCGGCTAAGATAGGAGCGGTCGATTTTCTCCTTCGCCGCGATGTCATCAACGCTTTTGAATACGCCCTGCCCGACATCCAGTTGCCTAAACTCAAATAGTTGAACGTCGGCCAAACCCCCACATAGCTGTTGCAGCGATAAAAAGTCTGCTCTGAAATATCCACCCGGCGCTGCTGGTCTTCAACCGGGGCGACTTTTTGGCTTGATCCAGTGGGTGGAAAAACTGTTCCCCGCAGGATCGTCTCTCCTTTGCGCTACGTTTTTTCCGATAATTTCGATGCCAGAGATCAATTTTCTGAAGAAACGGCAAAAGGTTCGACGTAAAATTTTTTTGATTGTGATTATGTGAAAAATATTATTTATATTTATAAGGAGTAAATTCTAAAAATTAAAAGCAATTTAAAATTATTCATTTTAAATATTTATTTATTTCAAATGTATTTTAAGAGGGCTTAAAATTGTGAACATCAATGCGGCCGCACGTATATCTGCAAACTTGGCAACTTTTGTCTATTTGCTGGCAAGTCCAGCCGCACAGGCAGCAGAAACAGTTACGCATACTTACGACGAGCTTGGTCGGTTAATATCGAGCAGCAAGTCGGGCGGCCCTGCCGCGGGATCGCAGACGACGACCGCTTATGATCCAGCAGGTAATCGATCGAACCAAACAACGACCGGCGTAGCCGGCGGGGGTGGCGGAACGCCTCCACCGCCTCCAACGGGCAATCAACCGCCAATTGCTAATGCTGATGCTGTTTCTGTGATGTGCAACGCTACAACGACTGTCAACGTGACCGCTAATGACACGGATCCTGAGGGCAATTTGCCGCTCACTGTGTTGTCTGTGACGCTGCCTCCATTGAGCACTGCTTCGGCAACGGTGGTTTCCGCCAGTTCAATCCAAGTGTGGGGAGCAGCGTTCGCCGAGACGGTGCAGGCAAGTTACTCGGTCAAAGACTCATTGGGAGCGGCCTCATCGGGGACTTTGACCATCATTACCACAGGAACATTTGCACAATGCTCGCAGTGAAGCTGAGGTTTAAGAAACGAGCTCGGGCGATATCAGTTATGGGGGCTGGAATGAGTGGGATAAGCCAAAATAGGGCATTGCAGTCTAAATATGTTATCAGCGCAATCGGGCTGACTTTTGTTTTAGCCGCGCCGGCATTGGCACAAGAACGTCCAGCCGGTTTTGAGCCTATGAATGTTGTGGCAGATATAAATGGCGTAGACCTGTTGTCAGGTAAAATGACCTTTCCGGTGCCGCCATTATCTGTGGCTGTTGCGCCGGAATTGTCGATCACCCGTATTCAAGATATTGTAAACTACATCAGCGGAACAAGATTTATCGACGCTAATGGTGATCCGCAGATAAATGCTGATCTTAGGGTAGGCGCTGGCACGTCGGAGCGGTTTGAATGCCCCAATGCGTTGTGTGTTTCAAAATCGGGACGGCATGGTGCTCTCGCTGGTGGCCCTGGACTAACGATTGGTGCTCCGGGGTTGTTTACATATACGGAAGGCGGAAGCGGCCGACAGTTTCGGTACGATCAGACAGCATCTCAGTCGATTACCGGCGGGACGCAGCCAGGACAGGGAAGCAATGTCTTCACCTATTGGGCATCGCAAGTCACATCTCCCGATGGCGTTGTGTTGGACTTCGAATATGATATTTTCACTTTTTCTGCCAACACGCGCAATCTTCGTCCGATCAAAGTCAAATCGAACCGCGGATTTCAGCTGCGCATTACCTATGCAAGCAATGATCCCTATAATGTAGCATGGGCCGTCCCGTCGGTAGCCGCGATTTACCGCGAGGGCGAGTTCGGGGCGCCTATTGCCAGTGTGGCCTATCCGGCGGGCAGTGCCAGCGACATGGCAGGCGCTGTTTGGACCGGCAATTTCCAAAACAGTCTCGGCGTGAACGGCAGCGTCGCCAATGGAGGCTATCGGCCGCCAACCAATGCTGCAGATCAAATTGTCGCGACGAGTACGGTTAGCGACGAGCGGGGGCCGCTTCTCACTTCCATTGTGAAGGGTGCAACGCAGAGTTGGAGCTATGCCTATTCGCACGCTACAACCAATAGCGGAACGAACAATCCCTATGTAGCAAACCGCACGGTCACGATCACAGGTCCAGCAAGTTACTTCCGCAAGGTCTGGATAACCGAGGGGCGTAAATCAAACGCTCGGATCACGCAGGAGCAAGACGCGCTCAACCGCACGACATTCTATACGACCGATAGCTTTGGTCGCATTACGCGAGTACAAATGCCCGAGGGCAATGCGGTCGAGCTCACCTATGACCTTATGGGCAATATCACAAAGAAGACGGCCAAGGCTAAAATTGGCAGCGGTCTTGTAGACATAATAGAGGAAGCGACCTTCCCGACGGACCCGTTATGTCCAGACAATGCCTATGCCTATTGCTATCGCCCGCTGACGGTGAAGGACGGCAAGGGTAATATCACCGACTATGAATGGACCAGCTTTGGTGCGTTGGCAAAGGTAACCAGCCCAACCCAACCGAATGGCAACCGTCCGCAAAAGCGGATTGAATATGTTCAACGCTTTGCCTGGTACAATAATGGTAGTGGCACTTTCGTGCGCTCGCCGACCGGCATTTGGCTTAAGTCACGCGAACGATTTTGTAAAACGAGCGCAGCGTCGGGAAACAGCTGTGCAGGCGGTGCCAATGATGAGGTTGTGACCGACTATGATTATGGCCCCGATAGCGGACCCAATTATCTTTTGCTGCGCGGTATCGCGGTAACCGCCACAAATTCATCGGGTGTTTTGGAGACCCTTCGCACTTGTTTTACTTATGATGCGCGGGGGAACAAGATATCCGAGACTCAGCCTCTGGGCACGGGGAGCACCTGCCCATGAGCCGCACTTTTGCTCGACTTCGCTTGTCTGCAGGCGCGATCGCCGTCGCAACAGGGCTTATTGTCCCGTCGCTCGCATATGCACAAGCCTCGCCAGCGCCCTATATGTCGGCAATGCGTTATGACGCGGCTAATCGCCCTACCGGCACGATCGCGCCCGATCCGGATGGCGCAGGTCCGCTTAAATATGCCGCCACGCGCACCACCTATGATGCGTCGGGCCGAATGACGAAAGTCGAGACCGGCGAGCTTGCGAGTTGGCAATCCGAATCGATAGCGCCGGCCAACTGGTCGGGCTTTACGGTGCTGTCGAGCGTCGAGACTGCCTATGATGTTTTGGACCGAAAGATCCAGACGCTCGGCAAGGATGCGACCGGCGCCATCGTCTCGGCACAGCAGATCAGCTATGATGCAAGAGGGCGGCTCGATTGCACGGCAACGCGGATGAACCTGTCGGCCATTCCCGCGCTGGGCAGCAATGCCTGTACGCTTGGTACTGCTGGAAGTTTTGGCAACGACCGCATTACGCAGAATATCTACGACGTCGCTGGTCAATTGCTGGTGATCAAGAGGGCCGTAGGCACGCCCCGCGCGCAGGATTATGTGACCTACACCTACACGTTGAATGGCAAGCAGGCGACGGTGAAGGATGCCAACGGCAATCTGGCCAGCATGAGCTATGACGGACATGATCGGCAGGCCCGCTGGACCTTCCCGTCGAAAACTACGGCGGGACAGGTCAACACCGCTGACTATGAAGAATATGGCTACGATGCCAATGGCAACCGCACATCCTTGCGCAAGCGCGACGGCAGCGTGCTTACCTACCAATATGACAATCTGAACCGGATGACGGTAAAGATCGTGCCCGAACGCGCAGGGCTTGCAGCGACACATACGCGAGATGTCTATTATGGCTATGACAATCGAGGGCTTCAGCTTTACGCCCGGTTCGACAGTGCCTCGGGCGAAGGTGTTGGATCAAGCTATGACGGCTTTGGGCGTCTGACCAGCACCAGCTTGGTGATGGACGGTGCAACTCGAACCTTGAGCTACGCTCGCGACAAGAACGGCAACCGCACCCGTGTCACCTACCCTGACAGCAATTACTTCCAGTTTGCCTATGACGGGCTCAACCGGATGACTTTGATGCAGCGCAATGCCGACAATGGCATAGCGGGGTTCACTTACAACAATCGCGGTGGCCGCTTGCAGGTGGCGAGCGGCAGCTACACCAATTACGGGTATGACAATGCGGGACGGCTGACGAGCATAGCGCAGGACATGACCGGCACGGTGAACGACGTGACCTATGGCCTCGATGCCTACAACCCCGCCAGCCAAGTGACGCAGCGCAGCACGAGCAACGATGCTTATGTCTACACGGGCGATGTGAATGTGAATCGCAATTATGCGGTGAACGGGCTCAATCAATATACCAGTGCAGGTCCTGCGACGTTCGGTTATGATGCCAATGGCAATCTGACGAGCGATGGAGCGAACAGCTTTGTCTATGATGTGGAGAACAGGCTGGTGAGCAGGACGGGCCCAGCGACGGCGAACCTGCGCTATGATCCGCTTGGGCGGCTGTATGAGACATCGGGCGGCGCTGCAGGGATTACGCGGTTCCTCTATGATGGCGATGAGCTGGTTGCTGAATATAACGGCGCTGGCACGATGCTGCGCCGCTATGTCCATGGCAGCGGCGTCGACGATCCGATGGCGGTGTTCGAAGGCAGCGGCGTGGCCGATAGCGCGGCGCGGCTCGTCAAGACCAACCATCAGGGCAGTGTCGTTGCCTTAACTGACTGGAACGGCAATTTGCTCTCGAAAAACAGCTATGACGACTGGGGCATACCAGGCAGCACCAATGCGAGCATCGCCCAGGGCGGCAGGTTCAGTTACACGGGCCAGGCGTGGGTCCCAGAGCTTGGCATGTACTATTACAAGGCCCGCATCTACTCACCTACGCTCGGCAGGTTCATGCAGACCGATCCGATCGGGTATAAGGATCAGATCAATCTTTACGCCTATGTGGGGAATGATCCGGTCAATAAAGTTGATCCCAGTGGGCAATATACATGTAAATCTAAGGAAGCATGTGATGCCGCACGAGGGGCAATCAAAGAGATAAAACAAGCGAAGGATCGCTATTTGTCGCCAAAAACAGGATCACTCATTGCGCCTGCGGCCGGTCGAGCGCTGGGAAAAACTCTATCATCTCTTGGGAAGGAGAATGATGGAAAGGGCCCAACTATCGAAGTCGGAAAAGTTGATGGGCATGCGAGGGGGAAGTTCGATCCAAGCAACAGCACAATAACTCTAGACGTTGCTGATATAAAATTGACTAAAGTATCGGTAGGAGGAGTTTTAGCACATGAAGTTCAGCACTATCGGCAAAGGCATGAAGAATTAGGTGACGTTCCGGCAGAGGTTAGACCAATTGCTATTCAGTACTTAGTTGATGTTTCTCTTGGGTACACGAATAATTATAATTCGGAGAAATACATTAATAATAGATTGAGAGCATATTGTCCGATTGGCGGAGAAATATGCAATAGACTTGTTAATTTATCGATGAAACAAGAATTAGACAAGGAATTTTAGCAATGAGGTTTCTCGCTTTTGTTTTTCTTCTGTCTAGCTGCGTTCGTAGTGATGCTTACCCAAAAATCGTAACTGAAGAACAATATTTGAATATTGATAAATGCTGGAAAAATAAAGAAGGAAGAATTTCGGCTTTTATTGTTCTATCAGAATTAGATGAATCATATAGTCCCTTTTTTATTTCTCCATTTTGTAAAGTTGAAAAGAAAGGAGTTGATTTTACGATAGGTGGATCGCCCTCTCTTAAAGTTTCTGGAGACAATGGCCTAGCAAAGCTAAATTCTTTTATCAAAAAGCCTATATCGTCTAACATAAAATCAGATATTATATCTGATAAAAAATCGATATATCTTTTTTCAGGAAATTTAAAAAAAATATACTCCTTAGAAAATAGACAAAGCGTGTATGAAATATCTGATATATTTTACCTATTCGATGCCAAAATTTCAGAATTAGAATTTGGAAAATTTGATGCTAAGGATCGATATAGGTTTTTTCAATCAAAAAGTAATCGAGCAAATAATCGGAAACTGAATGATTAGTTTAGGAATGCACTTGAATTCAATTAAAACTACGATTACATGTGCGATGTCCCCTAAATTATCAACACTTGCCCCCCCCGCACAACCGCTCTCTTATCCTTTCCCATAGCCTCGGCCAGTACAACCCTGCCGGCCGCCTCAATGCGCTGGCGCACACATCGCTCGGCTTGAACTATGGCTATGGATACAACCCCGCCAGCCAAGTGACGCAGCGCAGCACGAGCAACGATGCTTATGTCTACACGGGCGATGTCAATGTAAACCGCAACTATGCGGTGAACGGGCGCAATCAATATATCAGTGCAGGTCCTGCGACGTTCGGTTATGATGCCAATGGCAATCTCACAAGCGATGGAGCGAGCAGCTTTGTCTATGACGTGGAAAACAGGCTGGTGAGCCGGACAGGCGCAGCAACGGCGAACCTGCGCTATGATCCGCTTGGGCGGCTGTATTTCGACCGTCGTGTGCCGAATGAAACCATTTAAATCAGCGTAATATCTGGCGTTGACCTGCATTGCAATCAACTGCGCGTAAGCGCTACATCCGTTGCGGATATAGATCGCCCATCTTAAAATCAGCCTCCATCAGGGCGCATGACCGCCGCTCCTGCATACGGATCATAATTGTTCGTATCGATTGAACGCTTTGGCGTTTTGGCAAAATGCGGTGGCGGCGGAACAATTGCGGTTCGAGAAGAAACGTCCACCGCAGTTGCCTCACGGAGACCGTCTGCTATTCCTTTCGCACCAAACAGCAGGAAGCACCCCAATACCGCAGCCAAACCCCGCCGTACCGCGAGGCGTCCCGAGAGCATGGCAAAACCCATCCATGCAATACCAATGGCAGCGATAAAGGTGGCAAGTGGGCCGACAATCAAGTCGCTGACCCAAGCCGCCGAAGCGGCTATTGCGCTGGACGCTGGAGCATCAGTAAGGATTGTCTGCACCGTCGCAAAAGCAATCGCAGACAAAATCATTGGCGCAGTTCCAGCGCGGTCACCGTCCGCTGACCTTGTACCCGGCCCAATTGGACATACACGTCGATGCTGGCGCGTATGTAATGCGTAATGCTTTGTCGGTCGAGATGAGTGCCCGATTCTAGCACCAATAAAACCAGCTGCTCGATTGCGCGTGCGGGACTGTCTGCATGGATTGTGGTCATCGATCCAGGGTGCCCCGTATTGACCGCGCGAAGGAAGGTGAAAGCCTCAGGTCCGCGCAGCTCGCCAAGGATGATGCGGTCAGGGCGCATGCGCAACGAGGCATTTAGTAGATCCTCCATCGATACAACCGCCTCTCCAAGCGCGCTGCGTGCTGCGAGTAGGCCAACCATATTTTGATGGGGGGCTTTGAGCTCCGGCGTATCCTCAATGAGGATAAGTCGTTCATTCGCGTCAACCTCGCGGAGTAGGGCATTTAGGAACGTTGTCTTGCCGCTGGAAGTACCGCCCGAGATGAAGATGTTGCACCGCTCGCGTACCGCGAGCTTGAGCAGTCCGCGATAATCACCTGCTTTTTTCAGAGTTTCTAAGCGCGATTGAACCGGCGCGCGTTCTTGCCCATGACGCAGATGATCGAACGCCCCTGCTGCTGCATAATCGTCCAGTCCCATATCGGTAGCGACATATTTGCGGATTGCTATAGCGACATCGCCGCGTGTTGCTGGTGGCATTGCGATCTGCACGCGCGAACCGCCGGGAAGGCTGGCTGAAAGCAAAGGATGCTCGCGGCTAATGCCCTGAGAGGATTGCGCCGCAATTTGGCGCGCTAACCGTTCAAGCACCGGCGCATCAAGTCCGGTCACTGGTGCAAATTCTACTGCTCCTCCCAGCCGCTCAATCCAGAGCTCATTGGGCTTATTGATATAAATATCTGTGATATCAGAAGCCTCAAGATATGGGCCGAGCGCCTCCAGATAATGGTCAAGGTAGACCGTCTCGCCCATGGCGGTTAGTCAACTCCAGAAAAATCGAGGTCGCGTGCGACAAACACCGCTATGCGCGTGCCATGCTTGACGCGAAGCGTTGGTTTGGGAGGCTCGCTGATCAACTTAGACCCAGCTTGCTGCGCTGCTTGCGGAAAGGTTACAATTATGCCGCTATCATTTGTGGCTGCGCGGGACGCTGCTAGAGCGCCAAAATCGATCGTTGATTGAAGGAGTGCGCCCAAAAGTCGTTCTCCAAAATGTGTGTCGACTTCTCCTTTGACACCGGCTCGGCCCAATGTGTCGGAAGCTGGCGAATCGAGCGCAATTGTAACCCCATCGGGACGAATAAGCCGCCCCCAAGCGATCTCCGCTCGGCTCTGACCGCTAGCAATATCGCCCTTATACTCTCCGAACACCCGACTCCCTCTGGGAATGAGAATTAATGTGCCAGAGGAGTTATACACATCGTTCGACAGAATCGCACGGACTTGACCCGCCCGGGTGGAATCAAGCGCGGTCTCAAGTACCGCATATATCAGCGTACCTTGCGTCACGATCCGACTGCGATCAACCGCTGGAGCTGCGACCGAGGTAGTGCGCGTCGATGACAGTGACCGTTCGCTTCCCGGCGCGAGCGCTGCGGCAGCCGCTGAGGCGATATCATAAACAATGAGAGGTGCCGAGCGTCCCGGATCAGGTGTCTGTGGACTAGGCAGGGCCGGTGGAGGCAGATAGGCAGGCGATGGTTGTACCTGTATGACTGATGCCGAACTTGGGACAGTGGTTAGCCTCACAGGCGGCAATCGCTCACGCGAGTTTTGTCGATCGTCATATAGCTTCCGGTCCAATGCCGGGGGCGCAAATGTGAGGGGGCCCAGCGAATATGCTTGGGGTATGGGTAATGTCGGGCCAGGCCGGTTAGCCACTGCAAAATCTCGCGGCGGCGCAATCTCAGGAAATGCATTGGACTTGCGGTTGCTCTCAAGCGCAAAGAAGAGCAGGACGCCCGCGAGCCCAATTCCACCAAGGCCGAGCCACAGCGTGCGATTGCCGCGATCCTCCCCGACCAGCGGCAAGCCATTATCCGCCGCATCATGGATCGGATCACCTTTACTCACCTGAGGAACCTTTGAGCTTGCGGCGCGTTGCGGTCGCTATTTGGCGGTCGATCCGAAAAATAAGCTTTTGCGGCGCGCCCGCAATTACGAAGCGCCCATTCTCCATCTCTCCATTGACCAGCGCCTCAACGCCATTTTCGAAAGTGAAAATTGCAGGGATCGGAGCGTCGGCCTGCCACTCAATGATAGTGCGTGTTCCGTCCTGATAGACACTCGCCGGGCGCAACATTTTCGAGCCCGAAATGCGATAGACAAATTGGCGTTCAACCTCGACTGCTGCGGTCAACGTTGAGCGGCCCGGATAGATGACTTTCACATGATAGGCACCAATATTGCCGTAGCTACCCGTTGCGTTGAGCTCGAAATTATACACCCGCCCTGCGGTTACGACCGTCATATTGGTGGCTTCGGTTGCATTGGCGTTTTTAACGAAGAAGAAGTCACCGCGCTTGCCTGCAGAAACCGTCCATGCAACGCTGTCACCTACGGCGATAGTCTGGATTATCTCACCGGCTCCGAGCTCAACCATGGTCTGGATGCCGGCAGGTACCGACAGCCGAATAATCTGCGCTGGATCATATTCTACGCTCTGAATACGCGGATCACCGCCGCTCGGTTGCGGATAGATCTGTGCGTCGACTGCCGGCGCGGCGACAAAAAGCAACGCCAAAGATGGGAGTGTCTTTCTCACCGGCCAGAAGCTCTAGGCGTTGCAGGTTGCAGGGGCTGCGATTCCGGCATCGGCGGCTGGATAGCGGGATTAGGCCCAGTCGCATTATTTTCCTGCAGCTGAACGGGAAGCGATTCTGCATCCTTGTGATAGCTGGTTACCTCAAAGCCCAGAGGGTTTACGAGCCGATCTTCAAAAGTCATGGGTGCATTCGAGTAGCGATAGCGGATGACTGCGACCCAATTCTCTTCAGGCTGGGCTGCAGCGCCAGGATCATTTCGTGAGGTAGCAAAACGCACCAATGCGCTATCGTTCGAGAGCTTAGAGACTGAGCGGATCTCAACATCGATCACAGTGTTCCTTGGAAAGCGGGTCAAGGGGCTGTCAGGATGCCCCGCCTGCATCATGCTGATATAGCGATTGCGGGCAGCACCTGCCGACCAGAGAGCGACCTTCTTAAACTGGCCTTGGACGGTCGCAATATCGAAACCTTCGCGCGCAACCACATATTGTGCCAAGAAGGATCGGGTAAGTGCTTCATCGGCGCTAATCTTTTGCGGGCGCCTCGGATCGATGGCCTGAACAAAGCCTGTTTGCTTGTCGACGAGAAGCGTTTGTGGAACGATTGTCTTTAGAGGCAGCATGAAAACAATTGTAAGCGCTAGTAGGAAGGCGATCACGCTTGCAACGAGCGCGACTATCCATGCGACCTTGCGCGATGCATGGATAGATTGAGTGCGCTCATCGGCCCAGCTGCCGGCCTGGGTATAATAAGCATCAAGCTTCTCACGGGTCTCCATATTCATGTTGTTGATCTTCTTTTGAGGGCTTGGCTTCCAACTCGGCGTGAAGGCGCATGATAACTGCGGCCAAGCGGCGTGTTCGTAACTCGATCCAAGGTGCTGGCCGTGCCATTTGGCAAGAGTGTGCGATTTGCCGGCACTATGTTGCTCGATCGGCTGGCTTGGCCGCCTTCGCGATCAAGTGTCTGACGGACCGATTGCGCTAACAGTTGTGCACGGCCTTGCTCGGCAAGCCTGTGTGGATTTTCTGGAAAGTTGGGATGCCAGGTCGCGTTTTGACTATGCAAGCCGTGCGTTGCATGTTCGATCAGCGCCTGTACTTTAACTGCTGCGGCCGATGCATAGGCGATCTTTAGCGCCAACACTAACATGCCTACCATCGCGACCGAAAATGCTATGGTCAGTGCCAGCAATTCAAACGGCGCGGCAAGCGTTGCTACTCGCGCAGCCCGTAGTGCGAGCACTTGGGCAAGCCAAGGCTCAATGACGGCGAGCTCAACACCAATGACAATGGCTGTCCCGATCGATCCGATTGAAATCGCGATCAGTGATCTTAGCCATCCAAAAAAGAGAAAGCGCGTCGCTTCGAAAAGCAGAAACCCAGCAAACAGCGGAGCGAGCGCGATAAATATCCCGCCTGCAAGCCGCAGTAGACCGAAGCTGCCGATGATGCTGCCGACAAACAGCGTCTTGCCCCAGCCAAGCGAGGCATCCTCACTTAATGGAGGCGCAATCGTACTATCGAGCCGCCTTGAAGAAACATCAGTCCTGCCGCTGCCGACCTCCACAAGCGCCATGATGCCGCTGTCGACGGCTGACAACCTAGCAGCAAGGCCTCCTGCTGATCCGGGCAGCGCCGATGCTTTGCCGATTGACGCACTTATTTCGGCAGGACCTTTGAGAACCACATCGTAAA
This sequence comes from Sphingobium sp., assembly GCA_035196065.1. Classification (NCBI taxonomy): domain Bacteria; kingdom Pseudomonadati; phylum Pseudomonadota; class Alphaproteobacteria; order Sphingomonadales; family Sphingobiaceae; genus Sphingobium; species Sphingobium sp. The sequence continues at coordinate 186,201 of CP136575.1, read as the reverse complement.
CAACGGTTCGATAGGCAGGCCAGCTTGTGGCAAGCGCCATTACGAAACCGACTTTGAGAGCGGTTGCGATCCATTCATCGATCGTCAAGGGTTTAGCGGTCAGGAAGCGGATACCGATGATCGCTATGAAAATCGCAAGTAATGAGGTGAGCGCGAGCGCGACTGGCGAACCGGTGCTCGCCAAAGTCTGGTAGCCAGCTTCACCGATGCTCTGTGCCTGGCAGTCGAAATTGGCAAGCGTTGCTGCCAAAAACCCGGAACCGGTTGGAGGCGCTGCACAGCTCACCGCGCTTGCTCCAGCAGCTTCTGCATCCAGTCATCCTTGCCGCCCGGTTTTGCGCGCAGCTCATCGGCCAGCCGCACAGTTTTCTCACGGCCAGAAAGGATGGTGAGAATGTCAGGCTCGCTGCTCAGATCGAGCCGCACCACTGCGCTCTCTCCACCATGTTTAACAAGGAAGCAGTGCGCGCTGTCAGGCAGAGTGCGGATTAGATCAAGCTCATGGCCGGTAAGGCCAAAACCGGCACAATAATCTTCAGCGTTGGCCTTTGGGTTTACCATGAAGATCTGGGTTGCCGCCTGTTCAATAATCGCGCTGGCAATCTTGGAATCTAGAGCGTCGCGCGCGCTTTGCGTCGCAAAGCCGACAATGCCGTTTCGCTTGCGGATCGTTTTTTCCCAATCCTTGATACGCCGGACAAAGACGTCGTCGTCGAGCGCCTTCCAACCTTCATCAACGACGATGATGGCCGGGCTACCATCCAATCGCTGCTCGACGCGGTGGAACAGGTACATCATCGCGGGCGTGCGCAGCGCCGGATCATCGAGGATCGCAGTCATATCAAAGCCGACTACGCGTGCGTTCAGATCAGTTGCATCCTTGCTGTTATCAAACAGCCAGGCGCGCTCGCCATTGCCCCACCAGGGTTTGAGCCGCGACCAGAGATCGGCCCCGTGTGGACGCGCGCCGCCGCGGAACAGCTCGACCAGATGTTTCAATCGACGGTGCGGCAGAGGCTGAACGAAATTGGCGTCAATCGCATCTTTGATCTGCGCCTGCTCTTCGACGTTGACCCCGCCAGCCAGCAAGGCCACCCAATCGATCAGAAACTGCCGGTTGGTGGGACTATCCTCCAGCTGCAACGGATTGAGGCCCGAAGGTACATCGGGATGCAGCCGGTCGTAACTGCCGCCAACCGCGCGGATAAACAGGTCGCCTCCTCGATCCTTGTCGAAGAAGATGATCCGCGGATCATATTTGCGCGCCTGCGCGAGCAGGAAATTTAGGACTACGGTTTTGCCCGACCCCGACGGCCCAATAACCGTAAAATTGCCCAAATCGCCGTTATGGAAGTTAAAGAAATAAGGCCCGGCAGCCGTTGTTTCGAGCAAGCTCACAGCTTCGCCCCAATGATTGCCCTTAGCCGAACCCACGGCAAAATTATGCCCGCTCGCAAGTCCAGCAAAGTTGCCAGTCGAGATCAGCGCGCGGCGGGCGATGTATTTGAAGTTTGCCGGGAACTGTGCCCAAAAGGCAGGCTCAAGTCCGATATCCTCGCGCACTGCGTTGATACCCAGATCGGAGAGGCTGGCGGTGATATCGGCGACATGGCGGTCGATCTCGTGCAATGTCTCGCCATGCACTGCGACAGTCATATGATGTTCGCCAAAGCCAGCGCGCCCGGCCGCGACCTGATCCTTTGCCTCTGACAGTTCTGCGCGTAAAGATATGGCTTCATCCTCGGCCGAGCGCATCCGGCGCAGCGCGAGGTTCATTTTGCCAAGCGTCGCCGCCCGGTCGACAAAGGCGAAGGACTGGCTGACGGTCATCTCGCACGGCAGCCGCATAATTGCGTCGAACATGCCGGGAGTGGTTTGCGCGGCATAATCTTTTACTGAGACGATAGCGCTGAACTTGCGCGGCAGGTGGCCATTCGCGGAAAGTTCGATCGCATTGCGGCCGAAGCTTATCCGACGCGCAGGGATATGCATCCCCAAATCTTCATAAGGCAATTGCATAGGCGCCAGTTCGCCGTTGAACAGCGCGCCCAAGAACTCAATCGGTTCTGAGTATAATCCGCCCTCGCTTTCATAAACCGAAAGCAATCGCGGGCTGTAATGGCCAAGGGCTGCCATCAATGCTTCGCGCGCTGCATTCAGTTGGTGCACCTCGGTAGCAAAGCTCGCGGCCTTACTATTGTCCGCAGCGCCAAGCCACGCGCGCAGTCGGTCCGCCACGCCCAGCCCACCCTGCAACGGGCGGCGCACTAATGTCAGGTAAAGCTCATTCACATAGAGCTTACGCTCACCCAGTCGCTGGCGCCATTTGTCGTCAAGGGTTTGCGAGAAGCAATCGGGAAAACGTGCCTCTAGCTTCATATCAACCCGCCGCCGGATGATGTGATGATAGAGCGCAAAACGCGACGAGCCTATGGATTGCAGCATCGCATCGCGTAAGCCCTTGCGGTAGTTAAGTTCTTCGTTGTCAGCGGTTTCGAACAGCATTCCGCGTAGCGTGATGCATTGCATCAGCATCCCGTCGCGGGTCTCTATCGTATGGTCGTCACGCTGCGCCGCATAAGGCAAATGCGCGCCCGCCGGCTTCTCACGCGCTGCGATCTCGGCGCGGCTCAGGGGCGATACGAGTTGCATCGCCAGTAATCATGGTTACGCACCCGCCCGCAAAAGCGCAAACGGGTGAGCGATATGTCGATGATCCGAGGTTCCTTGAGGCAATAGAGCGCAGCAATCCCGTGCAGCACAATCGTAGGTATGAGCACCCAGAGCGATTTAAAGATCAGGAACAGTTCAGCTGCCAGCACCGCGTTAATCACGAAAAAACTATAGGTAACGCCTGCAAACATCTGCGGGCGCGTCAGTGCCACGAAAAGCCGGTCCTGCTCCAACCGCGCCACCGGTTCAGCCGCCGCCCGAAAGCGTCGCCGCCGACTGGATCCCCGCTACTATACTTGCAGCACCGAACATGATGAAACAGCCCAAAATCACAACCGCCCCATGACGCCAGTTGATCCGCCCACTCAGCATCAGGAAGCCCACGCAAGCAATCGCAATCACCGCTGCGGCCGTTGCTACCGTCCCCAGCAAAGTCCCCTGCATCCAGCGCATAGCGTTTACGACCACGGCCGAACCTTGGGGGTCGGTGGAGAGTTCTTGCGCAAAGGCTGCGACAGGCATTGTAGCGACAAAAAAGCCCGCGAGCACTAAGACAAGACCTGTAAAGATCCGCATCGCAATTCCTCTTGTTGAACAAATAAATTCCGGCCACATGCCATCTCAGCGGATCAATATAATAAAAATACATTGGCTCGTGCCAATATATTTTTTGATATATATTTAAAATAAAAAACATTAGTTTTTTAAAAAAACAAAAATAAAATTGTTTAAAATAATAAATTTATTTATTTCGCCGGCAGCCAGGCTTGCTCAGTATATTGGAGCCGCCCGCCATTGGCTAAACTGGCATTGGTGGATTGCGGGATGCCATATTCGTTATAGCGGTTGGTCGCGATTGCGCTGCCAGCATTGTCGGTCACCGCGATCACGCTGCCCCGTTCGTCGCTGGTCAGGAAGCGGCGAGTGCCAAGGCCACTGCCTTCATACCAGACGATCGGCTCGTCCACACCGGGATCATGCACATAGCGGCGCAGCACCGTGTTGCTGCCGTCCATCTCGGAAAGCAGCGCGCTGCCGCTATAGTCGAACCGCGTTGTGTTCGCCCCCTGCACTACCTGCCAAAGCCGCCCGCCCAGATCATAGCGCAGCGTCGTGCCGGCACCTGTCGGCGTGACCGTCGCAAGTCTGTTTTCGGTAGTATAGGCATAGGCCGTGCTGCCGCTGGCATTCAGATTGCCGCGCCCATCATAGCCAAGCGTCGCAGAACCTGCCGCCCTCAGCTGGTTGAGGCCATTCGCCGTATAGGGCCGATCGACATTGTAATGGCCAACCCAGGCATAGCTGTCATTGCTCTTGCTTAATGTATCGATCTGGCCTGCGGGGTTATAGGCAAGGCTGGCCGTCTGATCCTGCGCGGTGCCGGCAAGATTGCTGGTCAGCGTTTGCAGCCGCTGGTTGGCGTTGAACCCGTAGGACTGTACCACGCCATTGCCATAGGTCACCGAAGAACGGCGACCCAGATTGTCATATCCATAGCTTGCCAGAACCCCGATGCCAGAGGTTGTGCAATTCTCGTGGATGGCGGTGACCCGGTTGGTTACATCGTAAACATAGTCAATATAGTTGCCATCAGCCCATGACATGCGTGTGCGGCGACCTGCTGCATCATAGCCATGCAATGTGGTCGTATTGCACATTGCCTGAACGGTAAGACGCCCCAAAGCATCATAAGTGAAGTTGTTGGCATGCCCCGGGCTTGTTGTCGCTTTCGTCAACCGACTGAACGGGTAAAACTGATGGCAATTGCCATACGCACAAAACGCTGTTTGCTACATTTTGCGAAACGCTCATGTCGATATTAGCACAAACAATCATAAATAGATTGCCCTTATTGTAAAATAAACTACTTATCCCATATCCGCTTTACAACGTAAATATCATTACTTTCACATACGTTGTTGAAAAATCTTCCTTTCCATTTATTAACATATACAACAGATATATTATCATTATCACTAAATGAAACTGAATTATACAATATTGTTACTATCTGTCCTTCATATTTCTCAAATTCTTTTCTCAAAAGCAAAGTATTACATTTTTCTGGATTTTCTTTTGAATATTTATTTTCAAAATAGAAAACATATTCTAAGTTTAACTTTTTAATATATCCTTTTGCCTGCATGCTTGGATTAGGCAATGTGGTGCAACCTAAAAGAAAAAGGGTGGCAATTGAAAACACCGGTTTTAGTTGCATATACTTCCACCTTTTTTGCCACTGCTTGACGATTTCTGCGCAGCGATCCAAGCAGAAGGATTGAACCCGGCAGGCCACTTACCTGCCACTAATGTCAGATTTAAGCCGCCACCATTCTTCCAAACAACCCAGATATTCGATTTTGTCATGCCAATATTTGGAACGCCGCGCATTGGAATACTGTCATCTTTCCCGCCAGGAATCAATCCTTGACTTCCGTAAGATGATGGATGCGCATGAGCAATTCCGCTGACATCACCCGATTGAATTCCATTTGTGACAGAAGCAGGAAATCCAAAAGCATTCTGTGTGGTTCCGTTGCCACAATTTGTCGAGGACAATTTTTTTAATTTTCCACTGATCCTGACGCCATTTTTGAACAATGCAGAGAAAAATTCAGGGTCATTTTTTGGTATAAAACTAATATAGTCTCTAGGATTGAACGGATTTTTCGAACCAGTTACAATAATGTCCTGAACGAAATAAAGAGCCCAAATAGCAATCCGCTCTTCTTCTGAGTATGATGTTAGAATATTCGAATGGTAAAGTTTCCCATTCCATTCAACGGTCGGATCGATTATTCCGCATCCCACCGCCTTGGCTTGGTCACAATAGCTTTGCTTCAGCCATTGAGGCCAATGCTCCCATCCACAGGGCATATCGCCCGGGCCAGCGCCACAGTCCTCGGAAAGACCACTAGGGTCGTTGGAGTTTATTGGATCAGACCCAACATAATTGTACCAGTTAACACCATCGCCATAACCGATGGGATCAGTCTGCAGGAACCGGCCGAGTGTAGGCGAGTAGATGCGCGCCTTGTAATTGTACATGCCGATTTCCGGTAACCAAGTCTGCCCCGTGTATTGGAACCGGCCGATGTTGGTGGATTGCGGGATGCCATATTCGTCATAGCGGTTGGTCGCGATTGCGCTGCCAGCATTGTCGGTCACCGCGATCACGCTGCCCCGTTCGTCGCTGGTCAGGAAGCGGCGAGTGCCAAGGCCACTGCCTTCATACCAGACGATCGGCTCGTCCACACCGGGACCATGCACATAGCGGCGCAGCACCGTGTTGCTGCCGTCCAACTCGGAAAGCAGCGCACTGCCGCTATAGTCGAACCGCGTTGTGTTCGCCCCCTGCACCACCTGCCACAGTCGCCCGCCCAGATCGTAGCGCAGTGTCGTACCAGCACCTGTCGGCGTGACCGTCGCAAGCCTGTTTTCGCTGGTATAGGTATAGGTCGTGCTGCCGCTCGCATTCAGATTGCCGCGCGCATCATAGGCCAGCGCCGTCGCACCAGCACTTGTCAGCTGGTTGAGGCCGTTTGCCGTATAGGGTCGGTCGACATTATAATGGCCATTCCAGGCATAGGCATCGTTGCTCTTTGTCAGACTGTCGATCTGGCCAGCTGGGTTATAGGCCAATGTTGCAGTCTGGTCCTGCGCGGTACCGGCGAGATTGCTGCTCAGCGTTTGCAGCCGCTGATTGGCGTTGAAAGCATAGCTTTGCAACACACCATTGCCATAGGTCACCGAGGAACGGCGACCCAGATTGTCATATCCATAGCTTGCCAGTACCCCGATGCCAGACGTCGCGCCATTTTCACGGATTGCGGTGACGTTACCGGTTACGTCATAGCCGTAGTTCACCGTCAGCGTGCCACCGGGATAGGCCAGACTGGTCAAACGGCCCGCCGCGTCATAGCCCATCGTCTTGGTCAGGCCATTGGTGCTCTCAGTCTTCGTCCGGCCCAGCGCGTCGTAGGTCAGGCTGGTCGGTACCGAAGATGCATTTGTCATCGAGGTCAGGCGACTGAGCAGGTCATAGCCATAAGTGACATCGAATTCACCTGTGACGATATTGGGTTCGTCCTTGAGCGTCAGCCGGTTGAGATTGTCATAATTGAAACCGATCAGCTGGCCATCGCGCAGGCGGCGCTGCGTAACGTTGCTGTTGGCATCATAGCTCAGTTGCTCATAATCAGCGGTTGAAGCCGCGTTCGATCCCTTGGTCGGCAAGGGATAGCGGGTTTGCGACAGGCGATCATGGCCATCATAGATATAACCGGTGCGGTTATTCTCGGCGTCGATCACATGGGCAACCTGCCCATTTGCCGTATAGGCGGTGGTTACCTCATTCGCCTGATCGAGCGTGCCGAGCGCGGTCTTGACCTGGGTGACACGACCCGCAGCGTCATAGCTGTTCTGGGTAATCCGGTCGGCGCCAAAATCATTGCCGCCGGTGCCAGGCGTACCGAGCGTGCAGGCGCTGGTCGGTAGCGAAGCGAACACCGCAGGGTTCATCCGCTGCGCGATGCAACTCAGGCGGTTGTCGCTGTCATAGGTCATCTGGGTGATCTGGTGTGCGCCGGCTGTTCCCGAAACAGTCTCCCGGATCAGATTGCCATTTGCATCATACAGATAGTCGATCGTCTGCGCGACCGTCATCGCATTCAGCGCCGCCTCGGTCGCTGCCGTTACAGTGCCGGTTTCCGCTTTGGTAAAGCGGCTTTCGGTATCAAAAGTATAGCGCTCGGCAAGACGCGGGCGGGCTCCTGCTCCATCGGGATCGGGACCAATGACGCCGCGCCGTCGGTCCTGCGCATCATAGATGTAAGTCGTGGTATCGTCGCTGCCGGGAAGCGGGCCATCGACGCTGGTCAGGTTGTCGCGTGCGTCATAAGCATAGGCAACCGTCGAGCTGATTGATCCGTCGCCCGCCGCTGTCGTTACGCTGGTGGGCAGCAAATTGGGGTTGTTATAGGCGATGGTGATTTTGGTCTCGTTCGCGCTGCCAGGGCAGGTCGCGGCAACCGAACAGCTGGTCACCTGTGTCAGCTTGGCTTGTGCAGGAAGGCTGGTAAAACCGCCAGTGCCATTTGATTGCTGCGCTGAGAGCATCGAATAAACATAATTGACCTCCGGCCGTGTGCCGCCGTTCGTCGGTGCGGGGAGTTGCACCCGGGTCAGCTCGCCTGTTGTTGCATCATAGGTGTAATCGGTGCGGTTGCCATTGGCGTCGATAGTGAAGTTCGGTTTGTTGCACTTCGCTACGTTGGTACAGCTGGCATCGAAACCGGCGGTGGTAACGATTTGGGCAATGCCACTGCCTGGTTTCGCGACGTTGCGGACCTCGGTGACGTTACCGCGGGCGTCGTAGGTGAAATTTGTATAGTCACCTTCCGGCCGGGTTTCGCGGGTGACGCGGTTGTTGGCATCATAAAGATAGGTTGTGCTGTTCGAGGTACCGTTTATCTTGGCGCTCGGTTGGCCTACTGCTGGGTTTGAAACAGTAGTGCTGGTTTCACCCCCGCCGGTGCTTGTGGCTACCGTAGTCGTGGCCCCGATCGTCCAGTTATAGGTCTTGGTCTCGCCGTTGTTGGTGATCGAGCTTACCCGCCCGCCAGAATAATTCACGATCGTGGTATCGGTCGCCTGGCTAGGACGGCGGATGCGAAACTGGTTTGCAACACTGCTGTCCAGCCTCCACGTTCCGGCAACGTCGTTTGTTATCTGGAATACGCCCGTCGACGGTGTTGAGTAGGTCACCGTCGGCCATGTGCCGGGCGTCGAATTGCAGTTGTTCGCATTGGGATCGCAAAACGCCTGACTGAGATCGAAAAAGCGTAGCGTCGAACGCACAAACCAGCCTGTAGGCGGTGGTCCGGGATTAGAGGGACTTCCCGAAAAGCCTTGGTCGGACTGATATTTGACCTTCATCGCATAGCCCGAATTGCTGCGCACATCGGACAGGCGATATTGCAGGTTGCAAGTTGTTTCATCGCCGAGAATACATTGCTCGGCAATGCCCCACGTCAACGTATATTTGCTGCCGTCCGGATCCGTTTTTTCGGTGGGAACGCCGCAGTTGATGGCATTGCTGCTATTACAGTAACCGGATGGCATCGAGATGGTGGCAGGATTGCCCGACCCAAGCATGGTGGGTGGCGTAAAGGTGATTTGGGTACCGTCCGCGTCCCGGTACGTGAAGAACGTACTTTCCGCCAAAGTCGCTCCGTTCGCCTTTGCTGCGACCCAGACGCTACCCTGTTTCGTAAAGCGCTCTGAAATCTTTCCGAAGGTAATGGTTGCAACCTGGGTTGAGCCCTCCAGCGTTATCCGCAAATCGCCCGACCAATTGTCGCGATAGCCCGATTGGCCGTAATAGCGTACCATCGTAACGCCGCTATTTGCCGGGCCGATGTCGCCTTCCTTCATTTCTATGTTGAAAGTGCCGGTGACAAGGTCGACGCCATGCTCGTCGTTGTTGCGATAGGGCTCCGGCGCGGCCGCGGTTTGCGCAAAAGCAGGCGCAACCAGACCGCTGGCGATCACAGTGCTGGATAACATCATCAAGCGCAACATATGGCGCGCATAAAGAGTCTCCTGCCGCAAGTTCAGCATCGTTATTCTCCGTCACTTTTGAGATATTGAATTAAGTTTTGATCAGAACCGATCAGGGCGGCGGTGCGTTGGGCGATCCGGTGGTCGTTACATTCTTGCGATTGTCAGCCTTGTCATGGCTGTATGTTGTGGTGACGTTGTTGTTGACCGTGCCTGTTCGTTTGACCTCAACCAGGCGTCCCTTGGCGTCATATTTATAAGTGATTGTCTCGGCCGCATCAGCAGCGGTCGCACTGGCAACCATGCCGAATGTGAGTGCAAGCCTTCCCAAGGTTGAAAGTATCATAGCGAAATTCCCCTACCACCCGGGGAAAGAAACAATCTCAATCGCAATCAACCGTCAACATTCAAATAAAAAATCATTTAATCGATGTTATTTGGCCTAATATTAATAAGTTTTTCAGAAGCATAAATCAATTTATGTGAAAAATGCATCTCAGATTTATAGGCTGCAAGCACCGCGATTTGAAAATCGAGCTGAGCAATTGGACGGGAATTATCGTTAGCATGCCAGCTTGAGTGCGTTGGTTGGTCTGGCCGTCGCACCAGATGCTGGTTGAGATCGAGCTTCCCCTCGATGTGATCATCGGCCAGGCTGGGGAAGACGGCCTCGACCGGTGCGCCGAGCAGCGGTAGCTCGAGAGGGGTGGGGTGATCGACGAGGCGCAGCACTGTTCAACGCCCCAGGAGGGCTAGAACATATATAGAACATTGTTGCTATGATTCGTCAATTCATCCCGCGACATGCTTCGTTGGAGATGCCGATTAAGGTTCAGAGGAAATTTGACGCAATGCAGGCTGTTGCCGCGACTGATCACCCTACTATCGATAATATGTTCGATCGAGTGGCCGATTATCTGCTTCTCAGGTTTCGCAGGACGTCCACAAGCTCGTGAACGTCGGTATAGGCGTCCGTCCCGGGCAGGCGACTAAACTGCTGCTTGAGAGCAGTCGCACGCTGCGTCGCAACCGCGAGGTTCGCTTGCGTATCGGCGTAAACACCGTCGTTGCCCTTTTCGTATCCGGCGAGGTGCTTTTTCAACTGGGTCAATGCATCACTCTGGTGCATTGGTGCCATGATGTTCGCAAAGTGAAGGAGCAACCAAAGCTCGAAACAAGGAACACTAACAATCGCCTCAAAAGAAACGCTCTGCTTCTCAGCATTCTTCAGTTTGCCGTTTCGCGATTCCGCCATAGCAATGGCATTGGCATAGGTGCGATGCTCGTCACGGTCGAACACGACATAGATTTTTTCAAAGCCATGCGACTTAGAGAACTCTTCTTCAGCACCTTGCACAATCTGCTGTGGCTCTGTGCCAAGTGGACTGTGAATGACCCGTACGTTCATCATCGGCAGCCGAGCTTCTTGCCGGATCTCCTCGAAGTAGTTTACTTCGGTCTTGGCTCCTTCGCAGACGATCAGTATCCGATCATAGGGAGGACGGTTCGGGGTTTTGCGTTTTAGGTCGCGACCGCTCCGTGCGCGAGAGTGCCTTACCATTACTGGAACCTCGAAGCTCGAAGGATGGGCACTCCACCATATCGTCCCGTAAGATAACCGCGCTCAAGTGCCTCGCCCTTGCGCGGCGAGAAGTCTGACAGCGGATACAAATGCGACGCTTGATCCCGGTCCTTTTCAGCGAACCAGATTTGATCTCGGCGCAACAGGTCTCCGTCCAACAATGACGTGTCGTGCGTCGTGAAAATCAACTGCGCGCCTTTTTGATTTAGGCCTGGGTTTTGAAACATACCGATCAGTTGCCGCACTAGCAATGCGTGCAAGCTTCGGTCGAGTTCATCAACAATCAGCACCTGACCGCGCTCGAGAATTTCAAAAATCGGGCCGGCAAGAGCAAAGAGTTTCTGCGTGCCTTCAGATTCATCATGGAAGTCGAATACTGCCGAACCAGCGCCTGTTCGATGCTCGAATGTCGGGACTGTAATCTCTCTCTGTTCCGAGGAAACGGGCTCAAATTGACCTGTCGCGAGATCGAGCTTCATGCCGCCCATAAAGCCTTGTTGCGTCTTTAGCTGGATGTCCGCAATGCTAATATCTGCAGCAGACAAAAGTTCACGTACGCCATCAGCCTTGTGTCGTGCAATGTGTGAAATGGTATATTCAGGAATGGGTCCACTTCCATTCTCAAATATAACCAAGTCTTTAGTTATAAAGCTGAATATAGGAAGCAGCTGCTCGCTGTTTAGTTGAACGGCTGTCGACAGGAAGAGCGAGTTCTCGCGCGTGGCCTCGCTCCATACCGCTTTGGCGCCAAGAAGTTGAGCGCTGAACTTGTATTGGTATTTCTGAGTGCTCTCGTCAAAGTTACGCTCATACCACGTGGCGGGTTGTGTCGATTTGTAGGCGATAAGCCATTCGCTCAGAATTCTGGTTGGCGTGAGCGTGAAACCGAACTGATACCGAACATTATCCAGCAAGAACGTGATTTCGTATTCGATTGGTTGTTCAGACGTCACAGGATCGAGGCGGAACGGCTGAACGTTGAACGTCTGGCCTGCCTGCAATATTGCTGAGTCATTCACGATGCCGCGCAGCAACTGGATTGCGCGGACGAGGTTGGATTTGCCGCCAGCATTAGCCCCGTAGATTGCAGCAGTACGAAGGAGGCGAGGCAGGGACTTATTCCCCGTTGCCTTGACGTTGCTTGTTTCGTTAGCCTTATCCCGGGATGCGACAAGGTTGAGGACGGCCTCGTCCCGCAGGGATCGGAAATTTTTGACCCTGAACTCCACAAGCATAGCCTGCCCCTCATTTAATCTGCAAAATTCGCGCAATAACCGCTTAAAGTGAATATAAAATAATTTGTCCACCGATTTTATGCGTATGAACCCATCGTGTCGGGCCGTCAATCAACCTCTCCGCTACCCGCTCCGTTCTCGTGGGGCTCCCATTTGAACCTGAAGCCATCGGTATAACGAGCGGTTGGTCTCCATCCGCCATTAGGGGCAGGCGAACCCGGTCTACCGACATGGCGGGTACAATGCTGAAGAGTTTCAGTCGGATTGTCGCGAATGTAGCTCACCACCGCTACTGCAGTTACGAGGCTTCAACCCTTCAACCCTCCACCATCAAATCTCCCGAGCGAACCATCGAACCCTTCCAATGATGTTCACCTCGTCGGCGGTGCGCTGGTAGGCCGAGTAAGTCTTGTTGTCGGAGATGACGTGCATGACCGGCGGATCGCTGTTGGGGATGTGCTCTAGCCGCTTGGCGACGAGACCAATCCCGTCATGCAGCACGAATACGCCCGGAGGGGTTGGGACTGCGCGGCCCATGTCGACCAGGACGATGTCACCATCCCGCAGCGTCGGCTCCATGCTGTCGCCTACGACGTGCATAATCCGCAGCTTGGCGGGATCAGCCCGAAGGCCGTGCGTGATCCAGCTCTTCTGGAAGTGATAGGGCTTGCCGTGGTCAGGCTCGATCTCGACGGTCGCCCCGCCGCCCATTGCCGGCTTCGCCGTTGCATAGGGGACGGCAACGTAGACGTCGTCAGGGTTGGTGAGGGCGGGTTCACCCCTTCGACATCGCCCACGCCATCGCGCAGCCAGTCCCGTCCAACCTTCAGCACTTCGGCAATCCGATCGAGCTTTTCGAGGTTGGGGTTCTCCGATCGACCGCGCAGGTTGGCATCCGCCGAAAGCTCTGAGGCCGGATCGGAAGCGCGAGCAGATCGATTGGATGCTGTCAGACTGTGGTGTGACAATCCGGAGAGCCTGCCGGGTTCTGCTGTTAGATACTGCCAATTATCATTACTAGTTCCGCCGCGCTGACCATATCCCGGGTGATGTCATTGTTACTTTTCCCCATGGCTTCGCGAAGTTCGCTGAAAATTCCGCGCAAGATTTCCTCCCGGCCATTGAAAATCCAAGAGATTAATATTGCTCAAATCGTCTTGCATTTGGGGATTTGTTTATATGAAAATAAAATAATGTTGATATTTACGGAATTGATTTCAATATCATATATTGAATTAATAAATCTATATCTTTATATAGTCTAATTATTTCTTTATTTTTGCTTCTTAATTTGTCCTCTTTCAAAGAATTATCAAGATGATTTTTGCATTTTTTTAAATCTATGAGCAAATCTTTTTTATCAAAATTTCTCACAAATCTATATATAATTCCAGGAAGATCTATTTCAATCCTAATTGTTGCTAGATGAAATAAAATTTCTTCACTTTCACTCATGGAGTTAGTATAGTTTATTTGAATTTTATTCAAAAGATTTTCAATTTCTTGTAATTTGGAATTCACATCCATCATCTTGAAATCCTGCTACCTGTTGGAGGTTCTTTTACAGGAATATAACTCACTATTTTCCCATCTTTGTTTTCGTACAAGGTCTCGCCATTGCTTCGAATCCATTTTGTTGACCCACTCCCATCGTAGTCGGCGTACTTCCGAGTGCCGTTTTTGTTGAAATTCTCCGCCTTTCGAAGATATTTCGCAAAGTTCATTCCCGCGCCATGCTTGCCGAAATGATGCTGGAAGCTCGCTCTCAAGCTTGGAAAGCTGCCTTTGTCCCAAAGCCCCACTAGCCTTTTCGCTTCTGAAAGCTTTACTCCCTTGAAGATACCATTAGCAATTGTGAAACCTTTCCCCGCAGGGATCAAAGACATGCCTGCGACGGCTAAGTTTGCTGCTGTGGGATTCTGCACAGCCGCGACAAGGTCACCAACAAAAAAATCTCCAACGGCTTTTATAGCGCTCTCACCACCTTCATAGTCTAGCTCAGGCCCTTTACCGGTGAGCGAATAATTTGCCGCCTCTTGTCCATCCGGATCAGTCTTGTTGACCGGATCATTATCCACATAAGCATACCAGTTAATGCCATCCTTGTAACCGATGGGATCGGTCTGCATGAACCGTCCTAGCGTGGGGGAGTAGAACCGCGCTTTGTAATAATAGAGCCCCACCTCCGGGATCCATGCCTGACCGGTATACATAAACCGTCCGCTGGTGCCGGGCGCGAGTGTGCCCACGCTCGATTGCGGGATGCCATATTCGTCATATCTGTTGGTTGCGATGCTCGCACCGGTCGAGTTGGTCACCGCGATCACGCTGCCGCGCTCATCGGTATGCAGGTAACGCAGCGCAGCGGCGGCGGTGCCCGATCCCTCATACCATGCCACAGGCTCATCATCGCCCGGGCCATGGACATAGCGCCGCAGGATCGTCCCTGCCGAATTGCGCTCGATCACCAGCCTTGGGCCCAGATGTTCGAACTTCGTGGTGTTCGCCCCCTGCGTCAGCCGGGAGAGGCGGCCTGTGGGATCATAATAAAGCGACACCCCGCCTGGCGCGGTCGCAAGCCGGTTTTCCGAGGTGTAGCTATAAGCGCTGCTGCCAGAGCTGGTCAGATTGCCCCGACCATCGTAGCCCAGCGCGGTCGCACCCGCACTGGTGAGCTGGTTGAGACCGTTGGTGCCATAAGCGCGGTTGATGTTGTAATGCCCCGTCCAGGCATAAAGATCGGTCGCATTGGTCCGCGTGATCCCCGTCAGCTGGCTTGCGGCGTTATAGGTGATGCCACTCACCGTCAGGTCGTTCGCCGTGCCGTTCAGGTTCTGCGTATAGCTTGCCAGACGCCCCACCGGATCATAACCGATTGGCGTACTGCTCACGCTGGCGCCCCGTGCCAGATTGGTGCGGCGGCCCAGATTGTCGTAAGTGTAGGCAACAAGGTTGCTAGCCGTCCCCTGCTGGATCGTCGTCAGGTCGCTGGGATATTCATGGTGTCAAAGAGCTATAGGGAGCGGGTGGAAGGTGGCGTTGCAACACGCCGTAATTCGAAAAGCGATCAGCGCAATGGGGGCGGCTCCTCACCAACAAACTTTACACCGATTAGCCCTCTAACCTCTTCCTTAAGCTGTACTTTTTGAATGATCTTTCCGTTCGCATCTTCATAAGTGACTTTTACATTAAATCTCTTAGAGTTCCCAGAATACCCTTGCGCCTCAATCATATTCAACTCTTGAAGGCTTTTCGAGCTAACATCCGTAACCTCTAACTGAAAATCAGGGCATTTCGGATCGAAAGCAGCTAAGTAGTCGGGCCCAATCTGATATAAATAAGCTGCAGCAGTGAAATTTGCTTTTTTGCCTTGGTATTTGCATATTGATGAGATGTCTCTTTCATGGCAGCCAACCGCTGCAAATGAAATAATTAAGGCAATAAAGCTTTTAGTCATCAGGGCTTCCCGCGTTAATTTTGCTTCTGTCTTCGGGGTCAACTTTATTATAAGCATCGTATCGTGCGGCCTCAACTTGAGCGTTCTCGGACATGCCCGGCTTCCAGAGTGGGCGATTTCCTGCGGATTGCCCTTGAACTTGGTCCATAGCCTGTTCGGCACGAGCGCCTCTGTATTCGGTATCATATCTTTGCTGCGGAGTGCTCGCACTTCCAGCGGCCGCACCTCTTTTATGGTCATAAACATGAGCACCTTCATGCGCCACAGCAGACTCGCATGATTTTCCGCCACAATTCGTCGCACCGCCTACGAGAGCAGAGTTTACAGTTACCAAGGATTTACCTTTTACAAGGTCAACAGACATAAGTCGTGCTGACCCAGATTTCACTACGACATTATTTGCAACGCCTTCGGTGCCATACGCAGCAAGGGCTCGTAGCACCCTAGCTCTCTTCGCTGCGTTCTTAATATTTTTGGCCGTTACTTTAGCTTTTTTGAGTGTTTCCGAGAAAAATTTACACTGCGCCTCGGAACCTTTTGCACAGGTCCATAAGCCAGTCGGATCCCGCTGATTAATCGGATCACTATCGACATAGTTATACCAGTTAACCCCATCCTTGTAACCAATAGGATCAGTCTGCATGAACCGGCCGAGGGTGGGGGAGTAGAAGCGGGCCTTGTAATAATAGAGCCCCAGTTCGGGGATATAGGCCTGGCCGGTGTAGAGGAACCGCCCCGCCGCCGCAGAGGTCAGCGCGGCATTGGCTTGCGGGATGCCATATTCATCATATTTGATCGTCGCGATGCTCGTGCCGCTGCTGTTGGTGACCGCGATCACAGAACCGCGTTCGTCGGTGTGCAGATAGCGCAGATTGGCAGCAGCAGTGCCAGCGCCTTCATACCACACCACCGGCTCATCGTCGCCCGGACCATGGACATAGCGCCGCAGGATCGTCCCTGCCGCATTGCGCTCGATCACCAGCCTTGGGCCCAGGTGTTCGAACTTCGTTGTGTTCGCCCCCTGCGTCAGCCGGGAGAGGCGGCCTGTGGGGTCATAATAAAGCGTCACGCCACCCGGCGCGGTCGCAAGCCGGTTTTCCGAGGTGTAGCTATAAGCGCTGCTGCCAGAGCTGGTCAGATTGCCCCGACCATCATAGCCCAGCGCGGTCGCACCCGCACTGGTGAGCTGGTTGAGACCGTTGGTGCCATAAGCGCGGTTGATGTTGTAATGCCCCGTCCAGGCATAAAGATCGGTCGCATTGGTCCGCGTGATCCCCGTCAGCTGGCTTGCGGCGTTATAGGTGATGCCACTCACCGTCAGGTCGTTCGCCGTGCCGTTCAGGTTCTGCGTATAGCTTGCCAGACGCCCCACCGGATCATAACCGATTGGCGTACTGCTCACGCTGGCGCCCCGTGCCAGATTGGTGCGGCGGCCCAGATTGTCGTAAGTGTAGGCAACAAGGTTGCTAGCCGTCCCCTGCTGGATCGTCGTCAGGTCGCTGGTGTTGTAGACATAAGTGAAGAACACCGCATCCGGATGAGTCACCCGCGTCAGACGGCCGATAATGTCATATTGCAGATCGATATTGCCATTGGGGCTCGACTGACGCGTCATCCGCCCCAGCGCATCATAGAGGTGGCCCACGCTGTTCGAAGCCGTATCGTTCACCACCAAAGGGCGGTCGAAATTGTCGTAGGTCGCGGTGGTATCATATTCGCCAGCAACGATATTGGGCACGTCCTTTGCCGTCTGTCGGTTCAGCGCATCATAAGTGAAGTTGACCGACTGTCCGTCGCGCAAGCGGCGTTGCGTCACATTGTCATTGCTGTCGTAAGTCAGCTGCTCATAATCGGTCGTCGAGCTGGCCAGCGCACCCAGCGCTGCCACGGGATAGCGGGTCTTCAGCAAACGGTCATGACCGTCATATTCAAAAGTGGTGGTGTTGTTCTCACCATCGGTGACCGTGGCGAGCTTGCCGTTATTCGTATAAGTGTTGCTCTGGTCATCGGCCTGATCGGCAGTACCAAAGGCGAGGGTGGTTTTGATCAACTGGCCTGCAGCATCATAGGTCAGCTTGGTAATCCGGTCTTGCTCTCCCGATGCACCGACGGTGCCCAAAGTGCAGGCGCTAGCGGGCAGGCTGGTATAGATAGCCGGGTTCATCCGCACCGCTGTGCATTCCAGGCGGCCCGCCAGATCATAGCTCATCTGCGTCATCGTTTGCGTGCCGCCCGTGGTGCCATAGGTCCATTCGCGGATTTTGCGATCGAGCTGGTCATATGCGGTCTCAACCGTCTGGATCGGGGCAAAGGTGGAAAGTGCGGTGGCGCTGTTGTTGGTTGTCGTGCCCTGCTCAACCTTGGTCATCCGCCCTGCAGCATCATAAGTGTTGCGCGTTGCGCGGAACAACAGAGCTCCTGCGCCATCAGGGTCTGGCGCGATTATGCCGATTACACGGCGGCGGGTGTCATATACCCAGCGCGTAGTATCGGCTGTGCCAGACAGCGGGCCATCCTCGGTCAGCTTGTTGCCCAGCGTGTCATAGGTCCATGTGGTTACCGCTGATAGCGACCCATCGCCCGACGCCACGGTGCGCGATATGGGGAGCAGGTTGCTTGGCGTGGTCGCATTGCCCGTTTGATAGGCTATGGTCGTGCGGGTTTCATTCGCGGTGCCAACGCAAGCCGGGGCTACCCCGCTCTTGCACTCCGATATCTGCGTAAGCAGCCAGACCGGATAGGGTGATTGGATAACCGTTCCTGCGCTGTTGCGATACCAGGCGTAAAGCTGGGTATAAGTGTAGCGTTTCTGCGGGCGGTCCGCACCAGCGGATGGAGCAGCGCGGGTTTCAGTCAACATGCCACCATGGGTGGCTGACCAAGTGTAATCGGTGACGATGCCCTTGGCGTCGGTGACCGTCAGGGGTTTGCCACAAATTTTCAGTTGGTAGTTGATACACGCCGTAGTGTCATATGTCGCCGTCTCGACCGTATCGGCAAGACCCGAGCCGGCCTTTGCAATGCGCCGAATTTCAGTGACATTGTTATTGACGCCATATTTGAGTTGGACCTTGTTGCCTTCGGGATCGATGGAGAATTGAAGGTCCCGAACGAGGCAGCGGTTAAACTCGTTCGATGGCAGATTCGCCATCGCATTAGCATCACAGTAATCTTGCGTCGTTGTCCGCCCAAGAGCATCGACAATGCGTGCCGGCCCTGGCGTTACCTGATAAACAATGTCGCCCAGGTTGACTGGCGGAAACGAAGGCTCTCCATTTGCACCGATAACGACGCGCGGAGGTTTGAATGAATTGGGCGTTGCGGGAAAATCATATCTAACCTCGGTCGTTTGATTAAGGGCGTTAATGTAGGCCCCCCCAGCAACCGACTGGTAGCCTGCAAAGCCGCCGCTCCCGTTATCGGTTTGAGGCGTATAGTCATAAAAATAGGAAAAACTGGAACCATCAGCAAAATTCTGCGCCGTCACAATCGGATAGGTCAGGCCATCAGTCGTAAAGTCATATATGTTGTTATTCGTCAGCCAAGGCGTCGATTGCCCCGGCTTGGTGAAAGCCATTTGGAAACTGACACCGGGCTGCACATTTGTGTAAGCAAAAACGTCTATTTGGTTGTCGGGTCCAGTCGCACTGGTCATGAAGCTACCCGAATAGCCATAGGTCGCAGCCTGTGGTGGCGACGCGGGGCAAATATTGTTGGCCGGTTTGGCGGTTGTGCCCAGATTAATGAGGCAGGTTTTAGTGACTTGGCTGCCACCTGCATATTCGAATAATGCCGCATAGCCGCGTGAACTGGTTACGCTTCGAAGACCTGAACTGTCATATTCGAAATCGTATCGGGTCCCGTCCGGTTCAATCACATAAGAGACCTGCGCATTGCTATAACCACCAGGGCTATTGGGAACAAAGATTGGCAAAAACACTGCCACGGTCCCATCGGTCGCTGTGTAGGTAAAAGTCGAATTACCGCCGCCTGCTGGGGTCTCCACCAGCCTAGTGAAGTCGTTTTGCGATTTCTGGCGAAAGCTGGAGTCTTGCAGGTAAAGTTTTTCAAAGGTCTGCGAACGTCCGCCAAAGCTCACATTGGCGAGATAGTCGAACGCATTATACTGCTCGGCCAACGATGATTTGATCGACAGGAATATATCCCAATTGTGGGAAAAATTGCCCATTGGCGCGACGTGACCCAGAACCGGCGTCGGCATGGTTCGTTCAACAGACACCGTCGCGCCACCGCCACCAATAGATACATCGGTCTTCTCATAAGCATAGCGTCCGGTGCGGATATCGACCCCGCCGGAGGTTACGGCGATCTTTTCGGACGATGGCGCGTTCAGGACAGCGGCCTGTTGTGCCTTAACCTGCTGCGGAGCGAGCGACAAAAATGCAATTGCCGCGCCAAAAACTATTCCAAGATACCGCTGCATGACCAACCCTCCCCAATTGCGAACCGTTTCCTGCGAAAAAGATGTCAGGGCGGCGGTGCGTTGGGCGATCCGGTGGTCGTTAGATTCTTGCGATTGTCAGCCTTGTCATGGCTGTATGTTGTGGTGACGTTGTTGTTGACTGTGCCTGTTCGTTTGACCTCGATCAGGCGTCCCTTGGCGTCATATTTATAAGTGATTGTTTCGGCCGCATCAGCAACGGTCGCGCTGGCAACCATGCCAAATGTGAGTGCAAGCCTGCCCAAGGTTGAAAATGTCATAGCGAGATCCCCCTACCACCCGGGAAGGGAAACAATCTCAATCGCAATCAACCGTCAACATTCAAATAAAAAATCATTTAATCGATGTTATTTGGCCAGATATTCATAAGTTTTTCAGAAGCATAAATCACGTCATGTGAAAAATGAATCTCAGATTGCATCAATCTGTCAGAGCCCGTTCCAACAGATCGCTAATAATTTCAGCAGCTCCTTTGACTGGGGCGGAAGCAAGGTGGGCATATCTCGCAGTCGTTTGAACCTGCGTGTGTCCCAAAAGTGCTCCTATCATTGGTAGGCTTTGTCCCGCGCCGACGGCTGTTGATGCAAATGTGTGGCGTAAATCATGGATGCGCACATCGTGCAGGCCGGCGCGCGCGCGTCAGCGCCACGAACAGCCGATCCTGCTCCAGTCGCGCCACCGCCTCAGCCGCCGCCCGACAGCGTCGCCGCAGACTGGATACCCGCCACAATGCTCGCAGCACCAAATAGGATGGAACAGCCCAATATTACCACGCCGCCATGCCGCCAGTTGATCCGCCCGGTCAGCATCAGCAAACCGACCGAGGCAATCGCGATCACCGCAACCACGGTCGCCACCGTTCCCAGCAAGGTTCCTTGCATCCAGCGCATCGCGTTCACAATCACACCAGAACCTTGCGGATCGGTCTACAGATCCTGGGCGAAGGTACTGGTGGAGATGGGCACAAAGCAAAGCGCCAAACTCGTTCGTATAGATGGACGTACAGATCCCATTCCGACTCCTGTCGATATAACTTCTAGGCAATTATTTCATATAAACAATTTAAAAAAATACAGAAATATTAAATGAATTGTCGGAAGAATATAGTATAAATGGCGATCTTATGGTGCTGGCACGCACTCTATTTTCGTGAAAATCACATTGATTTCTGATAATACTAGAATCTGTCACAACCGCCCGCTGAGCAGCTTGCTATAGCTAGGCGGTGTTCGCTTTGCGTGGCGCCGCTCGCAGCGCGATCGAGGTTTTTAATTGCCCTTGCCGCCATAGCTAACGCTTGTTGTCATGGGGCGCGTTTACTTGTTTTGATTGTTGGTATCACAAACCAGATGGCGCCGCACCACCAGACTGAGAGCCTGGAAGGAATCATGAGCGCCACGTTCCCTAAAATAATTTACCCTAATGCAAAGGTCAACATATCACCGTTCGCATATGTCGTGAATATCATTTTTAGTCTTTTCAGATTCAAAATAAACTTTTTTTTCCTTGATATTTATTTTAAATGCTCCAGTATTATTTTTATAATATTCTATTTCATCATGAAATATAGACTCTGAATTTTTAATGTTATCTGGTATTTCACGGAATCCAAAAACACTATTGCCAATTTTACAATGTAAAGTCACATTGTCTTGAACCAAAAAATCATCGAAATTCTTCCCGTCTTTTCTGACTAAAATAGCTTTGTTATCTCCATGAAGATTTACTATTTTTATGTCATTGCTAATATAATCTTTACTACATGAAGATAGAAAGAAGCAAAATATTACAAATGATAAACGTTTGATTTGATAAACATTGGTCATTTCTAGTTTTCTCTATAAAACGTATAAGTAATATTATATGGTGTTCCGCCAGCTTCCTGATTTCCTGGAAAACTATCATATATATCTAAAACATCTTCAAATCGATCAATAAGTCTGAATTGGAAACTGCATCCAGATTGACAGAACATTTTTCCTAGTATTGTCGTGTTTCCAATGGAAAATATGTTATTTGTCAGATCTGCCGGGGAAGTATCTTCAAAAATACCATCTTTTCCATTAGCTTTTGCTATCAACTTATTCTTCAGTGTCCTCAGTGCTCTAACTACACTGCCATCTTTTTCAAATATAGTTCCTTGGCCAATATCACTCAGATCAAGCGGCGCGCCGCCGCCAAAATAATAGTGATCGACATAGGGCGCATTAATGGCAACATTTCTAGCTCGCGATGCGGTAACCACAATGGGAGGCTCGGTGGCCGAGCCGATTGCACCGACAAGAGATAGGGTGTTGAGATTTGTACTGACCAAAGACGCGCTGTTCGGCTGCCTGCTTGCCGTTACTGTGATCAGTGCGTTAGTCCCAGCTGCGCCGCCCGCGCTTGCGCCGCTGCTCGAGCCACCTGCGGTCGCGCCACCTCCCCCAGAACCACCGCTATTGCCGCCCCCGCCCTCTCGGTTCTTCCTGCAGATCAAAGTTCCGGTCCGAGGGGAACAAAGGCCGGTCGGATCCGCGGCATTGACCGGGTCAGACCCAACATAATTATACAGGTTCATCCCGTCACCATAGCCGATGGGGTCGGTCTGCAGCAATCGGCCAAGCGTCGGTGAGTAGATACGTGCCTTGTAATGATACATGCCGATCTCCGGCAGCCAAGTCTGTCCCGTATAGCTGAACCTGCCCACATTGGTCGAGGCCGGAATGCCATATTCGTCATATTTATTGATGGCGATGGACGTGCCGCTGCCGTTGCTCAGCGCCACGATCGTCCCACGCTCATCGGCGTGCAGCCACCGCCGGTCGTTCAGCACGCTGCCTTCATACCAGACAACCGGTTCGTCAACACCGGGGCCGTGCACATAGCGGCGCAGCAGCGTGTTCGAACCGTTATATTCGGCAACCAGGCTCTGCCCGTCATATTGGAACCGCGTCGTCACCCCGGACCCCACCGTTTGATACAGACGCTTCGCCGGATCATAATCCAGCGTCGCACTCGAAGGGCCGGTCTTCAACAGATTCTCCGATGAGTATGTGTAGCTGTTCGCACCTGAAGTGGTCAGATTGCCTCTGCCATCATAGCCCAACGCCGTCGCGCCTGCCGCCGTCATCTGGTTGAGACCGTTCACCGCATAGTTTCGGTTCACATTATAATGGCCATTCCAGGCATAGCTGTCGTTCGATCGTGTCTGCGAGGTGATCTGGCTTGCGGCATTGTAGCCGATCCCATTCACGGTCAGATCGTGCGCCGTGCCTGCCAAATCCTGCGTCAACGCGGACAGCCGCGAGACCGGATCGAATGTATAGCTCGTCACTGTCCCATTGCCGCGCGTCACCGAAGTGCGTCGGCCGAGATTGTCATAGGCATAGCTTGCAAGCACGCCGACGCCCGAGGTGGCGCCATTTTCTCGGATCGTGGTTATCTTACCGGTTACATCATAATCGTAATTCACCGTCAGCGCCGTGCTGCCAGGATATTGCGTGCTGAGCCGGCGCCCTGCGACATCATAGCTGTAATTCAAATTGCCGAGCGGACCCGATTGCTGGGTATTGCGGCTTAATGCGTCATAGGCAAAGCCGAGCGTATTGCCCGTCTGGCTGATATGGATCACGCGGCTCATCAGATCGTAGTTATAGCTGACATCGGGTTCGCTGCCGGGCAAATCCTTCAGCGTCACGCGGTTGAGATTGTCATAGGTGAAATTGTGCAGCTGACCGTCGCGCAGGCGTCGCTGGGTGACATTGCTGTTGGCATCGTAGACCATCTGCTCAAAATCGGCGTTCGAACTTACCTGCGATCCTTGTGCGCCATTGGGGTAGCGGATTTTCGTCGTCCTGTCGAACCCGTCATACTCATATGTGGTGCGGTTGTTTTCGGCATCAGTCAGCGTAAGTAGCTTGCCGTTATTGCTATAGGTGCTGCTTGCCTCATTCGCCTGATCGGCGGTGCCGACTGCGGTTTGCACTTGGGTCACTTCGCTTGCGGCATTGTAGATGCGCTTGGCCACCCGGTCAGGGCCTGTTGTCACATTGCTCGTTTGCGGCGTGCAGGCGTCGGTCTGGCTGGCCCATTGTGCGCTGTCCGTGCGGGTGACAGTGCACTTGACGCGGCCAAGGCCGTCATAATCGCTTTGCCTGACGGCATAGGTAGTCGCGCCCGATTTGAGTTCCGATTTCACGGGGCGGGCGTTGCTGTTATAGGAAGTAACCACATTTTGCGATACGGTCATTGCGTTCCAATCGGCATCTGACTGGCTGTTCACGTTGCCCAGTTCCTGATTGGTCACCTGACCATCGAGATTGTAGGTCAGGCGTTTAGCGAGATGCTTGCGTGCGCCCGCGCCATCGGGATCGGGGCCAACTACGCCGACAACCTGGCGGGCGGCATCGTAACGAGCGCGCGTTGTATCGGTTGTTCCGCTGAGCGGCCCATCGATCGTCAACAGGTTTCCGACATTGTCAAATGTATATGCATTTGTTGCCGTGAGGAATCCGTTGCCCGAACCCGAACCGACCGAGGCGGGATTGAGGTTATTGGGGGTGCCCGTGGCCTGCGGCCCCCAATTGACCGTCGTGCGGACCTCATCGGCCGTGCTGGGGCAACTCGTGCCGGTCTGGCATGCTGACACTTGAGTGACGAGATTGTGGTTCTGGCCAGAAGCAACGATTGAATTCGCGCTATTGCGGTAATAGGCCTGCCTTGTGCCATATGTATACCGCGTCTGCGGACGCGTTCCGCCAGCGGTGGCTGCAGGCGCAGTGACCGTCAACACACCGCCATGAGTCGCGTCATAGGTATAATCGGTAACAAACCCCTTCGCATCGGTTGTGCTCGTCGGCTGATTGCAGATCTTCTGGTTGGTACAGCTCGCCGGGAAAGCAGCTGATGTAACGATGTTGGCAAAGCCCGATCCTACCTTTGCGACATTGGTCGTGGTCGTCACATTGCCGCGCGCATCATAGTTGTATTCGACATAATTGCCCTCGGGCGCGGAGATACGGCTCAGCCGGTTGCTGGCATCATAGGTGTAGCTTGTAGTCCGGTTGAGTTCGTCCTTATAGGATAGCAGGCGGAAGGTGTTGATATCGCCCACATAGGTCCGCACCCCACCATTGGGATCGGTAACGGTGGTGGTGCGCTGCGAGCCTACATCGCTGTAGTTGTAGTTAAAGGTTACGCCTTCATTGGTGACGGAAGAGACACGATAGAACATGCCAAACAGCGCGAATGTCGCGGTGACATTGTCGCTCGACGCGCCGGGCCTGCGTACGCCGCGACTGGTGACGATCCCCGCTCCGTTCACCGCCTGTGTGTAAGTGGTAACTCGATTGAGCGGGTCGGTGACGGTGGCACCCGCAGCATTGCTTCCATATGTCAGCGACGACCAGCTGTTGGTGAAAGTGCAGCTATCCGCCGCCGGATTGCAATATTCGACCGCATTGTTGATCGTTCGGACATTGGTGACTTTCGACCATTCATCATAGGATTGTCCTACTACGAGATCGTTGAGCGTGTTCGACTGGTAAGTGAATTTCAGTTGGTATCCGTTGGTGTTGGTAACTGATTGCAACCGAAGCGCATTTTTGTTGCCTGAAGGACAGATCCCACTTTCGAGTCCGCCTGGACAATAAGTCACAACTTTATAAGTAAAGTCGGTTTTTGTTCCGTTCGGCGCCACTATTGAGGTGACGCGGGCATAGCCCGCATCCCAATAGGACGAACCGCTGGTATTTTGGAGAAGGTTGACCACGGTCCCGTTGCGCGAGGTATAGGTCAGATTGACGCTGCTCTGCGTCAGCGTCGCGCCATTGGTTTCGGTCGGCGTAAAGATGCCGCCGGACAGGGTGAAGCTATCGCTCACGCCCCCTACAGTGACGATATAGGTAGATCCATTCTGCACGATCCCCGCACGCATCAGACTGTAATAGCCTTCGCCCATGTTTTCGGATTGGAACGAAAGGCCGGTATCGCCGTTGCCGATTGCGATCGCTGGCGTGCGCACATTGAACGTACCGCGAATGACGTCGACGCCATTGTCGTCGACGACGCGGCGGACGGGAGGCGGCGCGATTGACCCGGGCCCGCTTTGCGCAAAGGCAGGCGTCACCAAACCGCTAGCAATAACAGTGCTCGATAGCATCACCAGACGCAACATATCACGCGTGCAAAAAGTCCCCTGCCGCGAATTCAGCATCGTTTTTCTCCGTCGATTTCGAGATATTGAATTGAGTTTGGCTGATAGCCGATCAGGGCGGCGGTGCGTTGGGCGATCCGGTGGTCGTTAGATTCTTGCGATTGTCAGCCTTGTCATGGCTGTATGTTGTGGTGACGTTGTTGTTGACCGTGCCTGTTCGTTTGACCTCGATCAGGCGTCCCTTGGCGTCATATTTATAAGTGATTGTTTCGGCCGCATCAGCAACGGTCGCGCTGGCAACCATGCCAAATGTGAGTGCAAGCCTGCCCAAGGTTGAAAATGTCATAGCGAGATCCCCCTACCACCCGGGAAGGGAAACAATCTCAATCGCAATCAACCGTCAACATTCAAATAAAAAATCATTTAATCGATGTTATTTGGCCAGATATTCATAAGTTTTTCAGAAGCATAAATCACGTCATGTGAAAAATGAATCTCAGATTGCATCAATCTGTCAGAGCCCGTTCCAACAGATCGCTAATAATTTCAGCAGCTCCTTTGACTGGGGCGGAAGCAAGGTGGGCATATCTCGCAGTCGTTTGAACCTGCGTGTGTCCCAAAAGTGCTCCTATCATTGGTAGGCTTTGTCCCGCGCCGACGGCTGTTGATGCAAATGTGTGGCGTAAATCATGGATGCGCACATCGTGCAGGCCGGCGCGCGCGCGGATCCGCTGCCAAAAAGGCTGAAGATCGGTCAGGCGTCCGCCTTCAATCTTGCCAGTAATCACCCAAGGGTTGCCAACGATCACGGGTGCGTTCTCAAGCAACTCGACTGCCGGCCGTCCAATATGAACAGTCTTGGCTCCGGTTTTTGAATCAGGCAGGTGAAGGGCTGAACCCTCTAGGTCTACATATTCCCATTTTAGCTTAGTGACCTCGCTCAACCTGCAGCCGGTGTAGATCAGCAAACGGATAGCCAGCACCGCCGAGGTCAATTCGCGGCCCTCATCTTCCACTTCCCGCAAAACCTCTCCAACCCGTTTTAATTCTGCTGGGCTTAAGTAGCGCTCGCGTTTCTTTTCGGGGTATTTCTGGAGGTGGCGCCTCGGGTTGCTGCCATCTGCCCTCAATCCCCAGACCTCTGCGAGATTGAACATCTTGGATATGATCTCGAGGCAGCGATTCGCCTGATAGGGGATGTGCCTGAGGTCGTGATGGAACTTTGCAACGTCAGCGCGTGTGACCTCTGTAACCTTCATGCGACCTATGGCGGGTAGAATAAACCGGCGAAGATTGCGGCGGTATTCCCGCGCCGTGCTTTCCTTTATCCGAATGGCAATATGTTGCTCATCAAACCGTTGAGCGAGCTCGATGACAAGCATGGCTTTGCGCTCAGTATCCCGGTCGGCTGCTGGATCTTTGCCTGAGCGTGCTTCTGAAATAATTGCGATCGCTCTGGTCCTCGCCTGTTCCGGCGTGATGACTGCCGCAGAGCCAAGCGTTATCCTCCTAGATCGCCGTCCGGCTCGATATTGTACAACGAAGCTTTTTCGACCTGACGGCATCACGCGCAGGCCAAATCCTGGCAAAGCCTTATCCCAAATGTAGAGCTCCTTTGAACTTGGCTCTGCAGCTTCGATTATGCGTTTAGTAAGTTTGGACATAGAAGCCCCATAGTTGAATTTTGCTTCGCGGGGTTGGGGCCTAGGTGTTCGTTGGCGGCCGAACGATAAGGGAGCAAACCCGCAAAATCATAGGTGCTCAGCACTCTTGGTTAAGTCAACTAACTTACAGAAATATAATAGTAATTCGAAAAGACGCGTAATTTGGCGTGGATCTCCAGGTTCGATTTCTAGCCGGTGTGCCGAATCAGAGGTCCGTTAACTGGTATCGGCATCCAGCGCCATCCTGCCGAATTGTCCGCACAGACAGCTTCATCCTCTTTTTCAAAGTGCCTGAAATCAGACCGCGAATGGAATGCGGTTGCCAACCCGTCATACTATGAATTTCTGCCACTGATGCACCGCTGGGCTGACGCAGCAGTTCGATAAGCTGTTCCGTCCTGTTCGCCTTTGGAAGGGGGTAGGGAGAAGCTACGGTCGTCCTGAGAAGCTGCGCTTCATCATTGCGTAAACCTAAGGCTGAGTAGGCGAGGGGAGTGGCCTTTAACGTCAAAGGCCCAAGGGCTTCATCATAGCGCCAGATGACATCGGGTGCAGCGCAGCAAATCTCTTCTATCAGGCCGCGGGCAAGAAGGCTTTTGCAAACATTGCCAATGGCTCCGCCTTTGAATGAGTGCTCAACCGGAAAGATGTAGCCATCAGGTCGCTCACAGGCAGATCTGAGGATGAGTTGCTGGGGTTCAGATAATTGGAATCTTGTCATTCCGGACACTCCATCGCGTAGGTGACGCGTGCGATAGAGGTTTTAGACAGTCAACGACTCTAATGAGCCCAGCTCCCTTGACCATGCCTTTGCGACATGATTCGGATGATTGTCGCAGCTTACGGGCAATCATTCTGCAGAGTTTCGGAATCACATAGGAAGCAAGAGGGAGAAAACCGCAGCTAAAATCATCGCAAATTTGCTAAATCGAAATATACGATTGACGCCCATATAGTCGGGTGATAGCGAAGGTTATCGTAAAAATAAGTGATTGATCTAAAGTGGAAAAACACCGCTCATAACCTGAAGGTCGTAGGTTCAAATCCTACTCCCGCAACCAACACAAAGCAGCCGCCTTCGGGCGGCTTTTTTGTTGTCTGCTACAAATTCAGGTCGTGGAACTGGTTTATGCGATCGCCGTAACCGAGGCAATTGAGCGCCAATCTGTCTCGTCAAGACGCGCCCCTTCCGGCTGTAGGCCGATTAAGTATCAGCGCGGCCATTACGGATTGCACTTGGTGCTGTTGTCCGATAGCCAAGGACAATGTTTGATTGTGATGAATGCCTCGTCCGCAATCGTGCGATCTGTTCGGCGCTGGAACCCGATGAATTGGCTATGCTTGGCAAGTTGGGCCGCAAACAGCAGGTCGCCCGGGGTCAAACTCTTGTCTGGGAGGGCGATGAATCGCTGGTCGTCGCCAACGTTATTCGCGGCGTCTTGAAATTATCAGTGTCCACGGCCGACGGACGCGAACAGATTGTCGGTGTGGTTTTTCCCTCCGATTTCATCGGTCGTCCTTTTGGCAAGGAAAGCCCCTACGGGATTACCGCCTTAACCGAGGCCGAGGTGTGCATTTTTACGCGATCTGCCTTTGACAGTTTCGCAAAGGATCACCCCAATCTGCAGCATAAATTGTTGCAGCGCACGCTCGATGAATTGGATCGGGCGCGGCAATGGATGATGCTTCTAGGTCGCAAGACCGCAAGTGAGCGGATCGCCACCTTGCTGATTGAGGTATCGAACCGTTTGGGTGCAACCGGCTGCAGCGCAATTGAGCCGTTTCTCGACCGTTTCGAACTGCCGATGGATCGCCAGCAAATGGGCGATGTCTTGGGCCTCACCATCGAAACGGTCAGCCGTCAGCTGACCAAGCTGAAGGATGCGGATATCATCGAACTACCCGACAGGCGCAGTGTCATCATCAAGGACCGGCGCCGACTGGAAGATCTGTCTGTTGCCGCTTAACGTCCGAGCACCAGAGGTAATTTGGCGCGTAATGTAAGAAAACGGGTCACGCCGCCTAAAAGCGTTTCGCGTAGGCGCGAATGACCATATGCCCCGATCAACAGCATGCCAGCACCCTGATTGACAGCGAAACGATGCAATTCCTCTTCGGCATTGCGCCCTTTGGCGTCAATGATGTGCAGTTCCGAAGAAATACCATGGCGTGAGAGATAGGTGGATGCCCCCAATTGAGGAAAATCGTCATCCTCAACACTGATCGATACCAAATGAACCGACGAGGCGAGTTTTAGCATCGGCAATGTCTGCCTGATGGCGCGCGCCGATTGTTCGGAAGCATTCCACCCAATAACTGCCGGTGCCGTCGACTGGAAACGGTTGCATCCTTCGGGAACAACCAGCACTGCACAACCCGCATTTACTGAAACATCATCAACGATCGGCAAGGCGGCGTTGCCCGAACGGGGTGCCGCACTCGCCTGACCGAGCACGACAAGATCGGCAAGTGCAGATGCAGACACAAGCGTTTGCGCCACATCGCCATCATAGCTTTGCCAATCCCAACGCACATCTTCATGCGCTAACCGCTTTTCTACGTCGGCCTGCATCGTCGCTTGCTGCTTGTTCAGTTCCTCGATCAAAACGCCGCTGGCAAACATGCCGCCGGCTGCATCGAACGACGCATAGGCGGCGTAGGGCGTTACATGGATGCAGGTCAGATGGGCGTCATGCGCACGGCACAGATCAAGCGCGACATCCATGCGGTTTGAAAAACCTTCGTCACCATGCACATGCAAAATTATAGATTTCATCGTCTTTCTTTCCTTCGAAACCATCGGAATGAAACTAACAACGACAAATGAACGCGCATTGATGGAAATCAAATCGCTCGCATGGCTTAGGCTGTCATACGATAGGGGTAACGGCCCCCTTGCCGGACGGTTCCCGTCGCATCGTAAATCAAGGCTTTTGCCCGACCGAATTTGCGTTATGTCGGATCGAGAATAGCGGCTTTACAATTAACGGCCAAAAACGGGGGAAGAGCGATATGGATTTCGATTCGGTGGTCATGGGGCGGCGCAGCATTCGCGGGTACAAGCCTGATCCCGTGCCGCAGAAATTGATCGAGGAAATATTGCAGCTTGCGATGCGGGCGCCTTCGTCGATGAATACCCAGCCGTGGAACTTCTACGTGATCACTGGCGAACCGCTCGATCGCATCCGCAAAGGCAATACCGAGCGTACGTTGGCGGGCGTCCCGCAATCACGCGAGTTTCGAACCGGAAATGCCTTTGACGGTGTGCACCGGGAACGGCAGGTTGGTGTCGCCAAACAATTGTTCGGCGCGATGGGAATCGCGCGCGATGATGCCGAAAAACGGCAGGACTGGGTGCTCCGCGGTTTTCGTCAGTTTGATGCGCCGGTCTGCGTGATCATCACTTATGACCGCGTCGTTGATGGCAGCGACGACACCCCTTTTGATTGCGGTGCGGTCGCAACTGCGCTGGTCAATGCGGCATGGTCGCGCGGTCTGGGTGCAGTGATTAACAGCCAAGGCATCATGCAGTCGCCGGTGGTTCGCGAACATGCCGGCATTGCTGATGATCAGGTGATCATGAAAAGCATTGCACTGGGTTGGCCCGATGAGAGCTTTCCCGCCAATGCCGTGGTTTCCGAGCGCAAAAGTGTGGCGGAGGCAGCGACCTTTGTGGGTTTCGATTAGGCGTCGGCGATTAGTGCCGGGCGATGCGCCCAAACGAGAAACTCGACATTGCCCTTGGGCCCGGTAATCGGGCTCTCTGTCAAGCCATTGACGTTCCACCCAACGCTGTGCAGCCAGTCCTGCACTTCGGCGCACACGCGGTCGTGGACTGCACCATCGCGAACTACGCCGCCTTTGCCGACCTCGCCGCGCCCAGCCTCGAATTGCGGCTTGATCAGTGCAACCAACTGCGCACCGGGTTTGGCAAAGGACATTGGCCGTTCCAGCACCTTGGCAAGGCTGATGAAGCTTGCGTCGCAGACGATCAGGTCGACCGCTTCGGGGATATGCGTTTCGTTCAAGATGCGTGCGCTGGTCTGCTCGTGGACGATAACACGCGGGTCCTGCCGCAATTTCCATGCAAGCTGATTGGTGCCGCTGTCGACGGCATAGACACGCAGCGCGCCCTTGCTCAGCATGACGTCGGTAAAGCCGCCGGTAGAAGAGCCAACGTCAATCGCTGTCATCCCGTCGACATCGATGGTGAAATGATCGAGCGCATGTGCCAGTTTTACACCGCCACGCGACACCCAGGGATGGTCCTGTCCCTTGACGCTGACTGCGGCATCGGATGCGATCTGCAACCCCGGCTTATCGGCCTTTTTATCGCCGATCATCACCTGTCCGGCCATCACCAGGGCTTGCGCCCGCGTCCGGCTCTCGGCGAGCCCGCGTTCGACAAGCAGTTGATCGATCCGGATTTTGGGTGCTTTCATCGCCAAGGGGCCTAGCGCGCCCGATCGCTTTTGGCCATAAGTGCATCGATGCAGCTTCGATTTTCGATCTTGATCACGGCATTGGCACTGGCCGCCTGTTCGGTGCCGACGCCCCCTGCGCCAGCGCCGCAACCGGTGCCGCCGCCATCCGCGCCTTTGGCTGCGCCGCCACTGGTTGCCCCCGTGCAGCAAGCAGCTGACTGGATTGATTGGCCTATCGAAGCTGGAACATGGGTTTATCGTACCGATACACGCGGATCCGTTGCGCTTTTCGGCCCTGCAGGCGGTGATGCCGTCCTGACGTTGCGCTGCGACAAGGGACGGGGGCGGGTCTATCTGTCAGTCGCTGGTACTGCGGAGGGCAGTCTGACCGTGCGTACTAGCTCGACGCTCAAGACTTTTGCCGCCATTCCAAGCTCTGTGCCGCCGCCTTATGTGGCCGCGGAAATCATGCCGGCTGACCAATTGCTGGACGCAATGGCGTTCAGTCGTGGGCGTTTCGCGATCGAAATCGGGGGTACGCGCGCGATGGCAGTGCCCAATTGGGGTGAGGTTGCCCGGATAGTGGAAGACTGTCGCACATAAAAAAAAGCGCCCGATGGCACCGCGCGAGAGGCAGTATACTTGCCATAAAAAAATCCGAAAACAAGACTTGTTTCGCCCTCATGCTTGATTCAAATTTGAATCGCGGAGGGCAATTTGATGCAATACGCAATCTTGTTTCAACAGTCGAAAGGAGGTGATCCGATGTCTCATGGTTCAGTTAAGGGGTCGGGCATTTCCGTTCGGGGGATAGGCTGCTGATTTCAGCATAACTTCCACTCCCGGCAGCGGCTGCACCGGCTGCTGACCCATGCAAGAAAGGGGTCGCTCCCACGGGGGCGGCCCTTTTCGCATCTGTGGTTGGAAAAGGCAGCGCCAGCACCTACATCCGACGGTGAAAGAAGAGGGCATAAAATGACATTCCTTAAAGGCGCATGGCGGTTTCTGGTTGCGATCAAGGATGCGCTCGCGCTGCTTTTCCTGATTCTCTTCTTCGCGCTGATCTATGCCCTTCTGAATTCAGGACCTAATCCGGGCGCCGTACGCGACGGCGCTCTGCTGATCGAATTGGATGGCTTTGTATCTGAACAGCCGGCGGCGGTTGATCCGATTGAGGCGCTTTTGTCGCAGCGGGCACCGGTGCACGAATATCGCCAGCGCGACATCAGCCGCGCGCTCGAACTGGCCGTCAAGGATCATCGCATCAAGGCAGTGGTTCTCGATCTCGATCGCTTCATGGGCGGAGGGCAAGCGAGTCTTGCTGCCATCGGCGAACGGATCGACGCGGTCCGCAAGGCAGGCAAGCCTGTTTATGCCTTCGCCACCGGCTATAGCGATGATGGCTATCAACTCGCTGCCCATGCCAGCGAAATCTGGCTTGATCCCCTTGGTGGCGTAATCCCCACCGGCCCGGGCGGATCGCGAACCTATTATAAGGGACTGTTCAACCAATTGGGAATCAAGGCGCATATCTATCGCGTCGGCACCTTCAAAAGCGCGGTTGAGCCTTTCCTGCGCGCCGACCAGTCGCCCGAGGCCAAGTCGGCGACCAAGGCGATTTATGACGAGGTTTGGGGCGAATGGCGCAACGATGTCGCAAAGGCACGCCCCAAGGCGCGCCTTGATGCCATCCTTGCCGATGCGCCTTCCGCAGTTGAGACGGCGCAAGGCGATCTGGCGAAACTTGCGATCAGCAGCGGTCTGGCAGACCGGCTTGGCGACCGGACGGCTTTTGGCAAACATGTCGCTGCCAAGGTGGGTGAGGGTGAGGACGATGTGTTTGGCAGTTTTGCCCATACCCGCCCCGACGCATTGCTTGCCGCGCACAACCCTTCACGCGATGGCAGCGCGATCGCTGTGGTGACCGTGGCCGGCGAAATTGTTGACGGCGAAGGCGGGTCAGGCGTTGCGGCTGGCGAAAGCATCGCCCAGTTGATCCATGATGCTGCCGAAAAAGACGACGTAAAGGCGCTGGTTCTGCGCGTCGACAGCCCGGGTGGGTCGGTCACCGCATCTGAACAGATCCGCCTCGCGCTAGTCGAAGCAAAGAAACGCAAGTTGCCAATTGTCGTTTCGATGGCAAATCTTGCGGCCAGTGGTGGTTACTGGATCTCGACGCCGGCTGATCGTATCTTTGCAGAACCCGAAACCATCACCGGTTCGATCGGAATCTTCGGCGTGCTTCCGTCGGGCCGTGAGGCGCTGGCGAAATGGGGCATCACCACCGATGGTGTGCGCACAACGCCTTTGTCTGGCGAGCCCGACCTGCTCGGCGGGATCAGCCCCGAATTCGACCGGATTGGTCAGGCGACGATCGAAAAGGGCTATCGCGATTTCCTGACCCGTGTTGCCCAATCCCGCAAGATGACGGTCGAACAGGTTGATCGCATCGGTCAGGGCCGTGTCTGGGCCGGCGGCACTGCGCGGCAATTGGGGTTGGTCGACCGGCTGGGCGATCTTGACGATGCGCTTGCCGAGGCTGCGCTGCTGGCGAAGCTCGGCAAGGACGAATGGCACCCGCTGTTCATCGAGCCCGAGACCAGCTTTGCCAGCACGATTTTCGGGGGCATGATGCCTGAACCGGAACATGCGCAGATCCCCGGCGATTTGTTCGGCAGGGCAGCATTTGAGCAGCAAATGACGTTCGACCGCATCGCGGCCGATTTGCAAATGCTGGCCGGCGTGCGCGGCGCGCAAGTGCGCTGTCTGGAATGTGGCGCAGTTGCCGGGATGCCGGTGCGTGCCGGTTCGGCCGGAACGAACTGGCTGGAACGGCTGATCGCCCTGTCGTTCTAGCCACTCCGAAAGGCGTTGGTGATCGGATAGCGACGGTCGCGGCCGAAATTGCGTGTGCCAAGCTTGACCCCCGGGGGTGCCTGGCGCCGTTTATATTCGGCGATGTAGAGTAGCCGTTCGATCCGCTGCACCACTTCGCGCGGATGGCCGCGTGCGGCGACCTCATCGACCGACAATTCCTGTTCGACCAGTCCGAGCAATATATCGTCCAGCACCGGATATTCCGGCAGGCTGTCGCTGTCTTTCTGGTCAGGGCGCAGCTCGGCACTGGGTGGTCGGGTGATGATCGCGTCGGGCATGACGGGCCCGACGGGGCCAAGGCCAATGCGGCAATGATGGGCATTGCGCCAGCGCGAGATCGCGAACACCGTCATCTTATAGGCGTCTTTCAGAGGGTTATAGCCGCCCGCCATGTCGCCGTAGATTGTGGCATAGCCAACGCTCATCTCGCTCTTATTTCCGGTTGTCAGCAGCATGTGGCCGAATTTGTTGGATAGAGCCATCAAGGTGACTCCGCGGATACGCGATTGGATATTCTCTTCGGTAATGTCGATGTTGCGGTCTGCGAAGCTATCGCTCAACATCTCGTCAAAGGCCATGACGGCAGGGTTGATCGCGATCGTATCGAGTTTG
Organism: Sphingobium sp.; assembly: GCA_035196065.1. Taxonomy (NCBI): domain Bacteria; kingdom Pseudomonadati; phylum Pseudomonadota; class Alphaproteobacteria; order Sphingomonadales; family Sphingobiaceae; genus Sphingobium; species Sphingobium sp. Next base: position 150,518 of record CP136575.1, on the reverse strand, counting down.
CAACCTATCATCCGCGCACATTCACTGGCAAGATCAAGGCTTTCCTGTGATGTGAAACGGCTGGGCATCATTACGCACCAGACGCGGTCTGGGCCCAGCGCATCGGCGGCGATCGCCGCGCAGATCGCGCTGTCGATCCCGCCTGAAAGGCCCAGAACAACCCCCGGAAAACGGTTGCGATCAACATAGTCACGCAGCGAAAGCACCATCGCCGAATAGATATCGGCCGGGTGATCCTCCCACTGTGCAAGTTCGCCGGGGGCGCAATTCCATATGCCATCCTGACGCGTCCACTCGGTGAGGCGAAGATGTTCTTCCCAATCCGGCAGGCGGTGTGCCGCCCCCCCATTGGCATTGAGTACGAAGGAGCTGCCGTCGAAAACCAGTTCATCCTGCCCCCCAATGCGATTGAGGAAGATGATTGGAAGCGCGGTTTCATTTACCCGTGCGGCGAAAACCTGTTCAAGCCGCCGGTCGTCCTTGTCGATTTCATAAGGGCTGCCATTGACTGATATCAGCAGTTCGGCGCCGCATTGCTTCAAATGGGTGCAGACCGTGGGCAGCCATCCATCCTCGCAGATCGGCAACCCCAATTTTACGCCGCGAAATTCGACTGGCTCAGGCAGAGGGCCGGGGGTGAAAATACGCTTTTCGTCAAAGGTGCCGTAATTGGGAAGCTCATGCTTTTTGCGGATCGCCGCGATCCGTCCGCCGTCGAGCAGCGCCACGATATTGTAGAGCCCGTCCGCTTCCTTGAGGATGGAGCCAACCAATATTGCCGGGCCACCATCGGCCGTTGCGGCGGCCAACCGTTCAAGTTCCTGTGCAGCCGCTTTTTGAAAGGCGGGTTTCAGAACAAGGTCTTCGGCCGGATAACCGATGAGTTGCTGTTCGGGAAACAGCACCAGATCCACTGCGCCTGCCTCCATCGCCTTGGCACGCCACGCGAGCATGGTATCGGCATTGCCGGCAAGGTCGCCCACGCGCTGGTTCAGCTGGGCCATGGCGATGATGAGGCGATCGGTCATTTTATCCGTCTATTGTCCACAACTGGCAGGAGCAAGGCGATTGTCAGCTTGCGGGCCGTTCGCTAGGGCAAGCCCACGATTCTGCAACGGGGCAAATAGGGGTGGGCTGCGCATGAAACTGATTACCGGCAATTCGAATCTTCCTCTGGCCAAAGGCATTGCGGATTATCTTGGCCTGCCTTTAACCGATGCGAGCGTCCGCCGGTTCGCCGACAATGAAATTTTTGTCGAGATTCACGAAAATGTCCGCGGTGAAGACATGTTCGTCATCCAGTCGACCAGCCACCCGGCGAACGACAATCTGATGGAATTGCTGATCATGATCGATGCGCTTCGCCGCGCCTCGGCCAAGCGGATCACAGCTGTCCTGCCCTATTTTGGCTATGCCCGCCAAGATCGGAAACCCGGCCCGCGCACGCCGATCTCGGCCAAGCTGGTTGCCAATCTGATTACCGAGGCAGGTGCCGACCGCGTGCTAACGGTTGATCTGCACGCTGGGCAGATCCAGGGTTTCTTCGATATTCCGACCGACAATCTGTTCGCGGGTCCTGTGATGAGCCTCGACCTGTTGGAGCGGCATGGCGACAAGCCCATTACCGTGGTGTCTCCGGACGTCGGCGGTGTGGTTCGTGCGCGCGGCCTTTCCAAACGAATCAACGATGCCCCGCTTGCCATTGTCGATAAGCGCCGCGAACGTGCAGGCGTATCCGAGGTCATGAATATCATCGGTGATGTGAAGGACCGTTTCTGCATCCTGATAGATGACATCGCCGACAGTGCCGGCACGCTTTGCAATGCAGCCGAGGCTCTTAAGGCTGCTGGTGCATCCGATGTCGTTGCCTATATCACCCACGGCGTATTGTCAGGTGAGGCTGTGAACCGCATCAATGCATCCTGCTTGCGCAAGATGGTGATAACCGATTCGATTATCGCTTCAGAGGCCGCGCAGAATAGTGACAAAATCCGTTACTTGCCGATCGCGCCGCTTTTGGGAGAAGCGATCAAGCGTATTGCTGATGAAAGCAGTGTTTCCAGCCTGTTTGATTGAGGCTGGCGGCAAGCCACCCAATATTCGCCAAAGATAATGGTGAAGGCCATGTTGCCCTTTCACCCAAAGCAGGGCAGGATTGGATCATGGTCGGGGCAAGAGAGATAGAGCTGGCAGGCAGGCTGGCCGATGTGGCTGGCGGCGTCATCCGTCCTTTTTTCCGGGCCCGTTTCGACCATGAGTCGAAAGACGATCATTCGCCGGTGACCGAGGCTGATCGTGCCGCTGAAGCCGCGATCCGCGCGATCCTTGACAGTGAATGCCCGACAGATGCCATCATTGGCGAAGAATATGGTGAAAAGCCGGGAACGTCCGGGCGCACCTGGGTTATCGATCCCATTGACGGGACGATCAGTTTCATGGCCGGACGGCCAATCTTCGGAACATTGATTGCGCTGTTGGAAGACGGCTGGCCGGTTTTGGGCTTAATCGACCAGTGCATCAACAAGGAGCGGTGGATCGGTGCAACCGGCCTCGTTACGACATTGAATGGCAAAGCTGCGTCGACGCGCGCTTGCCGGGAGCTCGCCCAAGCCGCACTTGCCACCAGCGGACCGCAATATTTCAGTCAGCATGACGGCGAACATTTTATGGCGCTTGCCGCGCAGACCGCGCACAAACGGATGTTGTTTGGCGGTGATTGCTACAATTATGGCTTGCTGGCATCGGGCCATATCGACCTGGTCGTCGAGGCCGGATTGAAGCTGCATGATTTCGCGGCACTGGTGCCCGTGGTCGAAGGGGCCGGGGGCATGATGTGCGATTGGAATGGAGACATGCTCCATGCCGGTTCCGCTGGGCATGTGATTGCGCTGGGTGATCCGGCGCGGCTTGAAGATGTTGTCGAGGCGCTGGCGTGCGCACACTGAACCCGGTCGGCGAGTATAGGTTCATTCTCCCGGCGCCCGAATTGCGTCGATATCTTTCAAGCTACTATTTTTTCGAAATCGAAACGCCTGATGGCAGCGTATTGGACGATTTCCTGCACCCCGAATGGGCTAGCTCACGCTATGTTATGGAGGGTGCGGCTCAGGCCTGTTTCGCGCCCGGGGTGCATATTCCCGTGCCGACGGCGTCGATGACGGGACCGACTGGCCGGGCAACGCACATCCTTTGCCAGCGGGTGCGACTGGCCGGAATCGGTATTCTCCCGCTGGGTTGGTATAAATTCGCCGCCGTCGATGCCGCGCGCTTCGCGAACAGGAATGTCGAATTGTCGCTTGATCCTGCCTTTCGGGTCTTTGCTGAAATCGGGCGCGAGATAGCCGGCCTCGACGATCCGTCGGCTATCGCAGCGATTATGGATCGCCACCTGCTGGCGGCGCTAACACCGCAAAATGATCGCGAGATTGAAATCGAACGCGTGCATAGCGCGCTGACTGACCCGGAAATCATCGATGTCGCGCAACTTTCAGGGCGCACGGAACTGAGCGTCCAATCGCTTGAGCGCCTGTGCCGGCGGGTTTTTGGTTTCCCGCCCAAGCGATTGTTGCGGCGGCAGCGTTTCTTGCGTTCGCTCGCGCCTCGCTTGCTCGACGCCAGCCTCAAATGGGCAAATGTGCTCGATGGCAGCTATCATGATCAGGCGCATTTCAGCCGCGATTTTAGCGATTTCATGGGGCTGTCGGCGCGCGATTATCTGAAAATGCCGCGTCCGATCAGCAAAGCGGCGATCCGCGCCCGGCAGCAGGCGCTCGGCCAACCGCTGCAAGTGTTGCAAGGGCCTGCCCCCAATCACGGCTAAGGTGCTTGCATTTGCGGGCGAATCCCGCTAGTCGCGCGCCTTCCGAAGAGACGTGCTGGCCAAAAGGGCTGCCATGCGGGTCTGATACGGATTTCCAAAAGGAGACCAAAATGCCCAAGATGAAGACCAAGAGCGGTGTGAAGAAACGCTTCAAATTCACCGCAACCGGCAAGGTAAAGTGCGGCGTGGCCGGCAAGCGCCACCGCCTCATCAGCCACTCCGGTAAATATATTCGCCAGAACCGCGGCACCGACGTGCTGAGCGATTCCGATGTAGCCCATGTGCGCCTGTGGGCGCCCTATGGCCTGAAATAAGGAGCGCTGAACCATGGCACGCGTCAAAAGGGGTGTAACCACCCGCGCCAAGCACAAGAACATCTTGGAGCAGGCAAAAGGCTATTATGGCCGCCGCAAAAATACCATTCGCATTGCGCGTCAGGCTGTCGAAAAGGCCGGCCAATATGCGTATCGCGACCGCAAGGTAAACAAGCGCAACTTCCGCGCTCTGTGGATCCAACGCATCAACGCCGCTGTCCGTGCCGAAGGCTTGACCTATGGCGTGTTCATGCATGGTCTGAAGCTTGCTGGTGTCGAACTCGACCGCAAGACGCTCGCTGATCTTGCGATGAACGAAGGCGCCGTGTTTAGCGCCATCATCGCGCAGGCGAAGGGCGCGCTCGCGAAAGCAGCGTAAGACTTTACCTTCGATAAATGCGCAAATGGGCGTGGGCGGCACTTGCCGTTCGCGCCCATTTGCTTATCAGGCGAACCGAAATGACCGATATAGCCACACTCCAGAACCAGATCCTGTCCGCTATTGACGCGGCGACCACGCCGGACGCGCTTGAGGCTGTCCGCATCGATGCGCTAGGCAAGCAAGGCAGCGTATCTGCGCTCCTCAAGACGCTTGGCCAAATGTCTCCGGAAGAGCGACAGGTGCAGGGGCCCGTGATCAACGGACTGCGCGAGGCTGTGACCAATGGCATTGCGGCGAAAAAGACCGCGCTGGAGACCGCGATCCTCAACCAACGCCTCGCGACGGAGCGGCTCGATATGACGCTTCCCGCGCCCGAGGCTGCGCGCGGCACGGTGCATCCCGTCAGTCAGGTGATGGATGAACTCGCAGAGATCTTCGCCGATATGGGCTTTGCCGTTGCCGAAGGGCCCGAGATCGAGGATGACTGGCATAATTTCAGCGCGCTCAACATTCCTGAAACCCATCCCGCGCGTGCGATGCACGACACCTTCTATTTTCCGGAAGAGATGGCTGTCGACGGCAAGAAGATGTTGCTGCGCACGCATACATCGCCGGTGCAGATCCGCACGATGACCAGCCAGGAGCCGCCGATCCGGATCATCGCGCCGGGCCGGGTCTATCGCAGCGATAGCGACGCGACGCACACGCCGATGTTCCACCAGATTGAAGGTCTTGTGATCGATAAGGGCATTCATCTGGGCCATCTGAAATGGACACTCGAGACATTCCTCAAGGCCTTTTTCGAGCGTGAGGATGTCGTGCTGCGCCTGCGCCCCAGCTATTTCCCCTTCACCGAACCCTCGGTCGAGGTCGATGTCGGCTATACGCTCGTCAACGGCAAGCGCGTGATCGGCGGCAGCGAAGGCTGGATGGAAGTATTGGGCAGCGGCATGGTCCATCGGCGGGTGATCGAGGCGTGTGGGCTCGATCCTGATGTCTGGCAGGGCTTTGCCTTTGGTACCGGTGTCGATCGCCTTGCCATGTTGAAATATGGAATGGACGATCTGCGCGCCTTCTTCGACGGCGATAAACGCTGGCTCCAGCATTACGGGTTCAACGCGCTCGATGTGCCCACATTGTCGGGAGGAGTAGGCGCATGAAATTTTCGCTCAGCTGGCTGAAAAGCCATCTCGATACCGATGCTGATATTCACGCAGTCGCCGATTGCCTCAACCGTATCGGGTTGGAAGTTGAAGGCATTGAAAATCCCGCAGAGAGCCTGTCGGCTTTTCGGATTGCGCGTGTTTTGAGCGCGGCTCCGCACCCGCAGGCTGATAAGTTGCAGGTGCTGTCCGTCGACGCCGGTGCCGGCCCGATGCAGGTTGTTTGCGGTGCGCCCAATGCCCGTGCCGGGTTGGTGGGCGTCTTTGGCATGCCGGGCGCTGTCGTGCCTGCCAATGGCATGGTACTGAAGGTTGCGGCGATCCGCGGGGTCGAATCGAACGGCATGATGTGCTCAGTCGCTGAACTCGAACTGGGCGACGATCATGATGGCATCATCGAACTTCCCGCCGACGCGCCGGTAGGGCAGGTCTATGCCGATTGGGCCGGCCTCGATGATCCAGTGATCGAAGTAGCGATTACCCCTAACCGGCAGGATTGCATGGGCGTGCGCGGTATCGCGCGCGATCTTGCAGCGGCCGGCCTTGGCACATTGAAGCCACTGGAAGTTCCCGCAGTGTCCGGCACTTTCGCGTGCCCGACCGAGATCCGCACGTATGACGCGGATGGCTGCCCTGCCTTTTTCGGCCGTGTCATTCGCGGAACGAAAAACGGCGTATCGCCCGACTGGATGCAGGCGCGCCTCAAAGCCGCAGGACAACGGCCGATTTCGGCGCTGGTCGATATCACCAACTATGTGATGCTCGACCATGGCCGCCCAAGCCACGCCTATGACCTTGCCAAGCTGACCGGCGCAGTCTTTGCGCGCCGGGCGAACAATGGTGAGATGGTGACCGCGCTGAACGGCAAGGAATATGCACTGACGTCTGACATGACAGTGATTGCCGACGATGCCGGCGTTCACGATATCGCCGGGATCATGGGCGGCGAACATTCGGGTTGTTCGGAAACGACGACCGACGTGCTCCTTGAAATCGCTTATTTCACGCCGGAGCGGATAGCAAAGACCGGTCAGGCATTGGCGCTGACGTCGGACGCGCGCAGCCGTTTCGAACGGGGTGTCGATCCTGCCTTCCTCGATGAGGCAGTCGAAATCATTTCAGGACTTATCGTCGATATCTGCGGCGGCGAAGCGAGCGAAATCGTGCGTGCAGGTATGGCACCCACAGAGCGCAAGAAGCTGAGCTATGATACTGCACTTTGCGCCGCGCTAGGCGGCATCGACGTTCCTGCCGACAGGCAGAAAGCGATCCTTGAATCGCTGGGTTTTGACGTGGCGGCGGACTGGAGCGTTACTGTTCCCACTTGGCGGCGCGACGTGGATGGCCCTGCGGACCTCGTTGAGGAAGTCGTGCGGATTGTTGGTCTCGACCATGTCGTTTCGGTGCCATTGCCGCGCGCGGATGGCGTCGCCAAGCCAACGGCAACGCCGTTGCAAAGCCTTGAGCGTAAGGTGCGCCGTTCGGCGGCTGCGCGCAGCCTCAATGAAGCGATCAACTGGTCTTTCCTGCCCGAAAAGGAAGCGACCGCTTTTGGCGGTGGGGCATGGAGCCTTGCCAATCCGATTTCCGAAGACATGAAGGTGATGCGGCCCTCGCTGCTTCCCGGCCTGTTGTCGGCAGCGCAGCGCAATATGGATCGTGGTGCATCGTCTGTGCGGCTATTCGAGATCGGTCGGCGCTATCTCTGTGCGCAGGACGGCCGCAGTGACGAGCGCTTGACTTGCGGTATCGTGCTGGCGGGCGAAAAGACTCCGCGCGGCTGGGTTTCCGGAAAGGCAGCAAAGTTCGACGCCTATGATGCCAAGGCAGAAGTGCTCGCATTGCTGGCGGCGGCGGGCGTTGCCACTGATAACTTGATGGTGATGGACGAAGCAGGCCCGCATTATCACCCCGGCCAGTCGGCCACGCTGCGCATGGGCCCCAAGAACATCCTCGCTGCTTTTGGCACCCTTCACCCGGCAACGGCGAAGGCGTTCGATCTGGATGGATCGGTGATTGCGGCCGAAATCTACCTTGATGCGATCCCGGCGAAGAAGGGAACGGGGTTCATGCGCCCAGCCTATACGCCGCCCGCCTTGCAGGCGGTCACCCGCGATTTTGCCTTCCTCGTCCCCGAAAGTCTTGCCGCTGGGGATCTGGTGCGGACGATCAGGGGCAGCGACAAGACCAATATTTTGGTGGCGCGTTTGTTTGACCGCTTCTCCGGAACGGGCGTACCCGAAGGCCAAGTGAGCCTGGCCGTCGAAGTGACGCTGCAGCCGGACGAGAAAAGCTATACGGACGAAGAGCTGAAAGCGATCAGCGACCGGGTGGTTGCGGCTGCAGGCAAGCTGGGCGCTACGCTACGCGGCTAACGGGGACGGTGGGAGTGCCGTCTCTCTATGGTCATGAACAAAAAAGGCCGGGGTTTGCGCCCCGGCCTTTGTCTTTTTGCCTGCCCTCAGAAAATGAGGGGCGGGAGGGTGTCAGAATTTATACCCAGCGGTCAGGAAGACCTGGCGCGGATTGCCATAGAATGCGGTGACCACGCCTTCACGGCCCAGTGACGGGATCAGGGCGCCGCCTGCGGTCCGCAGTGGGGTGCCATTGGGGGCAACTGACAGGAACTGATAGCCCGAGGTGATGTACCGCTTGTCGAACAAATTCTTGCCATGCAGGCCAATCGAGACGCGATCGTCGTCGCTTGACCAGGTCAGGCTGGCATCAAGCAGACCATAGCCCTTCTGGTCGAGGAACGGGCTTGGCACTTCGAACTGGTTGGTCTTGCTGCGATAGCTGTAGGTCGCCTGCGCACCCATATTGCCAAGTTCAAGGCCCAAGGTCGCCGATGCCGTCCATTTCGGGGTGTTCTGGATACGGCGCAGGTTTGATACATCGACATTGTTGACGATGAAGCGGTCATATTGGCCGTCGATATAGCCCAGCGTTCCGGTAAAGGTCATCGCGCTGCCATTGCCCGCAAAGTCGCGGGCAAAGCGGGCGAAGGTTTCGACCTCGACGCCCTTAAAGGTCGCCTTGGCGGCGTTGGTGGTTACGCCTGCAAAGCTTTCGAAGATGCCGTCATTATTGGCATCGACGCCGACCGAGCCGGGGATCTGGACATTCTTGTAATCGCCATAGAAGCCCGTGACAGCAAAGCGCGCACCGCCCAGATTACCCTTCCAGCCCAGTTCATAACTATCGACGGTTTCCGGATCGAACAGGAAGAAATCATAGATTTCCTGATAGCTGCGTACGCCGTTGCGGTCGGTATCGGGCGCAATCCGCGCGTCGCCGCGTGGATCGAAGCTGCCGCCCTTGAAGCCCTGTGCATAGCTTGCATAAAGCAGATGGTCGTCATTGGGCTTGAAGCTGAGTGAGGCGCGCGGGTTGAAATCGCTAAAGCTAGCTTTGCCAGTGAAATCGGTTGCCGTGGCAATCGGGATCGCTGTGCCTCCAAAGATTGGCGATGCGCCGCCAATTTTCGTCTGGCGCAAGATACGCGAACGACGGATGTCCTTTGTGTAGCGACCGCCAACCGACACTGCGAACTGATCGGTCAGATCATAGGTAAAGTCGCCGAACACCGACCAGGTTTTGGTGCGGACATCCCCCTCTGTATAGGCATTCAGGCCCGGCAGGCCGAGCAGCGGGCCCGTGGTGCCAAGGATCACGTCGAACTGCGTCGAGCTTTTCGCGTCAAGATAATAGAAACCGACAAGTCCGTTCAGCTTTTCACCCTCATAGAGCAGTTGGAATTCCTGGCTGGTTTGCTGGTTACGATATAAAGCGGGGACGTCGACATCGACCGAGACAAGCGAGTCGAAATCGATCGGCGTGAAGCTGCGGTCCTTGCGCCATGCACTGATTGATTTCAGCGTGATTGTATCGCTCAGTTGCGCACTGGCGTTGATCGCAAATCCATAAGCCTTCACATCCTGTTTCGGATTGGCAAGGCCGGCGCGGGTGTCGAATTCATCCGCCAATACCGGCGCGGCGGTGAGCAGGCTGGGGACCAGGCGGTGGCCGTTGCGTGGATCCGATTTGTCACGGGTATAGTCCCCCGAAATGCGGATGAACACGGGTTCGCCATAACCGCCCAGTTCGAGACTGGCGCGTCCAGCCCAGACATCTTTGTTATAGTTTTCGACGCCCGGCAGTGTCAGATTGTCACCAAATCCACCGCGCGAGAGCCGCGCGACCGAGCCGCCTATGCGGACGATATCATGGATCGGCGCCGACGCCGTCACCACGCCCTCGGCTTGATTGTACGTGCCGTATGTGGCGCGCGCCTTGAGGGCGAATTCCTCCGGCAAACGTTTTGTGACATATTTGACGGCACCGCCGATGGTGTTGCGGCCATAAAGTGTGCCCTGCGGACCACGCAGCACTTCGATCCGCTCGACATCGTAAATGTCCAGAACTGCCCCCTGAGGGCGGTTGAGATAGACATCGTCGAGATAGATGCCGACGCCGGCTTCAAAGCCGGAAACCGGATCTTGCTGGCCCACGCCGCGGATGAATGCGGTCAGCGTCGAATTGGTGCCGCGCGAGTTTTCGAGGGTGACATTGGGTGTGGTGTCGCCGATGTCAGTGATGTCGAGCGCGCCCTGCGCCTCGAGTGCAGCGCCCGAATAGGCGGTAACGGCGACGGGAACATCCTGCAGGCTTTCCTCGCGGCGGCGCGCAGTGACAATGATTTCACCCTCTTCGCCCTCATCGACCATTGCCTGATCTTGGGCAAAGGCGGCCACCGGAAGGGTTGCAATGCTTCCCAATGCGATCCCGGACAGCAGAACGCTACGCGTAAGTGCCTTGAATTTCATGATATCCTCTCTTCCATCCCAGCGAAATTGCGGACTTACCGCTATTTTCTGCTTGCCGTATAATGAAAGTTGAACCATCTTTCAACTTAAGGAATAGGGATTTTGCAAATGGTTGCCGGGCGTGGCATGGCTGCAACAATGACGGGGGAAGACAAGGCGCCGCGCACCGAGCGCGGCCGACGAACGCTGCGCGCATTGCTCGACGCAGCGGCTGCGGAGTTTGGCGAAAAGGGCTTTCATGAAAGCTCCGTCGTCAGCATCACTGGGCGTGCCGGTGTCGCGCTCGGCAGTTTTTATACCTATTTCGATTCAAAGGAATCGCTGTTCCGCGCGCTTGTAAAGGACATGTCTGGCAAGGTTCGCGATCATGTGGCGCCTGTGCTGCCCGGTCAGGGCGACCAGATTGATGCCGAAGGCCGCGCCCTATCTGCGTTTCTGGGCTTTGCCCGCAAGCATAAGGAAATCTACCGGATCATCGATGAGGCTGAATTTGTCGCCCCCGATGCCTGGAATGCCCATTATGGCACCACCGCCAACCGCATCCTTGAACGCCTGAAATTGGCCGAAGCTCGAGGCGAAATCAACGGCCCGGTCGATGAGGCACATGCATGGGCGATCATGGGGATGAATGTGTTTTTGGGCCTGCGTTACGGCGTCAATGACGAAGCCCGCGATGTCAACGAGGTTGCTGACATCGTCAATCAGATGCTCCGTACCGGATTGGGGAAGGCGTCGGGCTAGACCCGTTCGCGCAGAGCGGCTATGCGCCGCGCCCATGAGCAATGCACCCTGGGCCTCCCGCCGCACCTTTGCGATCATTTCGCACCCTGACGCGGGTAAGACCACACTGACCGAAAAACTGCTGTTGCAGGGCGGCGCGATCCATCTTGCCGGCGAGGTCAAGGCGCGCGGCGCGGCGCGGCGTGCGCGGTCCGACTGGATGAAGATCGAACAGCAGCGCGGCATTTCGGTGACCAGCTCGGTCATGACGTTCGAGAAGAATGGTATCGTCTTCAACCTGCTGGATACGCCGGGGCACGAGGATTTCAGCGAGGATACCTATCGTACGCTGACCGCTGTCGATTCGGCGATCATGGTGATCGACGCTGCAAAGGGTATCGAGCCGCAGACACTGAAGCTGTTTGAGGTCTGCCGTTTGCGCAGCGTGCCGATCATCACCTTTGTGAACAAGGTCGACCGTGAAGGCCGTGAATGTTTCGAAATTTTGGACGAGGTGGCTGACAAGCTGGCGCTCGACGTTTGCCCGATGAGCTGGCCTGTCGGCATGGGCGGCGAGTTTGAAGGCATTTATGATTTTGCATCAAACCAGTTGATGCAGCCGTCCGGCGCGTCGAAGGAATTTGAAGGACAAGTCAGCCAGTATAGCGGGTTGGCTGACCCCAAACTGGCCGAATTGCTGTCCGAACGCGGCCTTGCAAAATTCCGCGAAGAGGCCGAGCTGGCGCAAGCTGGCTATGCGAGTTTCGATCTTGAGGCTTACCGCCACGGCGACTTGACGCCTGTTTATTTCGGTTCCGCGCTCAAAGAATTCGGCATCGTCGAAATGATAACGGCGCTTGCCGCTTATGCTCCGCCGCCGCGACCGCAGCCGTCGAGCGAGGGCACAATCACCCCTGATAACAAAGAGGTGACCGGTTTCATTTTCAAAGTCCAGGCCAATATGGACCCGCAGCACCGGGACCGGATCGCCTTCATGCGGCTCTGTTCGGGGACATTCAAACGCGGCATGAAACTGACGCCGTCGGGTTTGGGCAAGCCCGTGGCCATCCACTCGCCAATCCTGTTTTTTGCGCAGGATCGCGAGATTGCAGACAGCGCCGAGCCCGGTGACATCATCGGCATTCCGAACCATGGCACGCTTCGCGTCGGCGATACGCTATCTGAAAAGAATAGCGTTCGTTTCACCGGCCTCCCCAATTTCGCGCCGGAAATCCTGCGCCGTGTGGTGCTGCGCGATCCCACCAAGACCAAGCAACTGCGAAAGGCGCTCGACGATCTCTCGGAAGAAGGCGTTATTCAGGTTTTCTACCCTGAAATTGGTTCCAACTGGGTGGTCGGCGTGGTCGGCCAGTTGCAGCTGGACGTGCTGATCTCCCGGCTTGAGGCCGAGTATAAGGTCGATGCCTTCCTGGAACCGGCGCCCTATGATACTGCGCGCTGGCTCAACGGCAACGACGCCGCGCTAAAAACATTCGCTCAGTTCAACGGCGGCAATATGGCGAAGGACCGCGACGGAAATCCTGTCTTCATGGCGCGCTCGTCTTGGGACGTCGGTTATCAGCAGGAAAAAAATCCCGATATCGTGTTCAGCGCGACCAAGGAGCGTTAGGCCGCCGGCCGAACTTCCACCGGCACGCCCGAAAAGGCGGCATTGCCGGACAACGGGTCTAGAGCGTCCTCCTCGGTCAGGTCGTTAATGCTAGCCCCGGCATGCGCTTGCGCCACGGCCATCGACACGCCGGGCAGGTTGTGACCCCAGCCATGCGGGATTGAAACCGTACCGGGCATCATGTCGTCGGTCACCTCGACAGGTAACCGGATGGCCCCACTTTTTGAGGAAACTTCCGCTACCGAGCCGTCACCCAGATTGCGCGCACGGGCATCGTCTGGGTGGATCATCAGCGTGCAGCGTTCGGGTCCCTTTACGAGGCGTGGACTGTTGTGCAGCCAGCTGTTGTTCGAACGGACATGCCGCCTCCCGATTAGACGCAATCGGCCGTCTACATCTTGCGCCAGAGTCGCATGCAGCCGTTCGAGATCAGCGATCAGGTTGGCAGGTGCGCAGTCGATCCGCTTTGTGGGTGTCCGCAGCCGCTCGGGCAGCCGTCCAGCCTGCAACGGCCCGAAATCCTTGCCGCTCGGCTCAGCCTCCACCTCCGCCAGCGAAATGCCATAGGGCCCAGCCTTAAGCAGATTATCGAGCGCCTCGCGCGGCGTCGCCCGTTCGATCGGCCTGCCGGAAATCGCCTCAGCCAGTTTGCGCAAAATCTGCCAGTCCTGCAGTGATCCCTCTTCTGCCTCGAACAGCGGTTTGGAGAATTTGCCAAAATTGCGAATTGCGATGGGCAGCAGGAAAAGCCCATAATGCTCGCGTTCCAGCGGCCCGACAGGCGGCAGGATGTAATGCGCGCGGCGGCTGGTTGCGTTGCGGTACATGTCGACCGAGACCATGAGTTCGAGGCTTTCCAGCGCAGCGTCAAGCCGGCGGCCATTGGGCGTCGACAGCACCGGATTGCCCGCGACCACGAACAGTGCCTTTATCTGGCCATCGCCCCGCGTCTCAATTTCCTCGGCCAAGGCCGCTGCAGGATATTCGCCCATTACCAGCGGATGGCCCGAAACCCGGGAACGGCTGCGGCCGATCGACCCCGGCCCCGCCATCGCGACCGTATCGACCAGAGGAGTCGGGAAGAGCAGCCCACCTTCGCGGTCCAATTGGCCCGCCGCAATGTTGATCAGCGCGATCAGCCAAGCGTTCAATGTACCGAAACTTTGTGTCGCGGCCCCCATACGTCCGTACAGCGCGGCCGGCCCCGTCACCATCCGGTGCGCAAGCCATTCGATATCAGACAGGGCCACGCCGCATTGCGCTGCACAGTCGGCGCTGTCGAACTTGGCGAGGGCGGATGCGACCGCTTCCAGATCGTCGACATAATCGGGCAGAGTTGGCCGCTCCGGATGCGCGAGCACAGCCTGCAACAAGGCGACCAACAGCATCCCGTCAGTGGCCGGACGAATAAACAGGTGCCGGTCGGCGATTTTTGCGGTCTCGGTCCGCCGTGGATCGATCACCACCAATTGCCCGCCCCGTTTTTGCAAGGCCTTTGTCCGGTTGCGGAAATCGGGAACCGTCCAGACGCTCCCGTTCGATGCCATCGGGTTGCCGCCCAAGATAATCATCGTTTCGGTGCGGTCGATATCGGGCACGCTCCAAAGTCCCGAATGTCCAAACAGCGCCAGATTGGCGACCATGTGCGGCATCTGGTCAACGGTGCTCGCCGAATAGATGTTCTTGAGGCCGAGTGCTTTTTTGAGTTCGCCCGACACAAATGAATTGGAATAACTGTGCGCATTGGGGTTGCCGACATACATCGCCGCGCCGTCGCCATCGCGCGCCAATATGTCGCGGGTGCGTTCGCCGATTTCGGTAAAGGCCTGTTCCCAACCAATCTCTTCCCAGTTCTCGCCATTGCGTTTTAGCGGTTTGCGCAACCGGTCCGGATCATTTTGCAGGTCGGCGAGCGCGGTTGCCTTGGGGCAGATATGCCCGCGCGACAGCGCATTGTCGGGATCGCCCTTGATTGAGAGGATATCGCGCCCCTCGGCGGTAACGATGATCCCGCAATTGGCCTCGCAGATACTGCAGGTGCGATGGTGCTGAATGGGCATGTGCGACTCTCCTTAGCTGGCAGGCTATAGGGTTTGTGGGGGGATGCAAGGTTTTGGCAGCTTGACCAGCCGCTTGGGTTGCAGCATTTCCAGTGCAGAATATACCGTCCCCCTCCCGCATGCGGGAGGGGTTAGGGAAGGGCCTGAGAAGGAGCGCCGATGTCTGGCTCTCCCCCGGCCCCTGCCGCACGCGGGAGGAGAGAACCAAATGACCGACCATATCCTCGTCATCGACGAAGGCACCACATCGACGCGCGCCATGCTGTTTGCCAAGGATGGCAGCTGCCTTGGCAGCGCGCAGCGGCCGCTGACGCAATATTATCCGGCGCCGGGCCTTGTCGAACATGATGCGGGGGAAATCTGGACGCTGACACTCGAATGCGTACGCGAAATGGTGCAGCAAGCGGGCGGCGCGCAGGCCATTGCCGGCATTGGTATCACCAATCAGCGCGAAACGGTGGTCTTCTGGGATCGCCGCACGGGTGAACCACTGGCACGCGCGATCGTCTGGCAGGACCGGCGCACGGCGGAGATGTGCGAGGCGTTGAAGGCGGCCGGTAGCGAAAGCGATTTGCAGGCTAAGACAGGCCTTTTGCTTGATCCCTATTTTTCGGGATCGAAAATCGGCTGGGCGCTTGAAAACTGGCCGCAATTGAATGCGGCGGGTGAGCATCTCGCGGTCGGAACGGTTGAAAGCTATCTTGTCTATCGCCTGACCGGAGGCAAGGTGCATGTCTCCGATGCCAGCAACGCCAGCCGCACCGCCTTGATGGCGATCGGCAGCGGCGATTGGGATGATGGCCTGCTTGCCCTCTTCAATGTTCCGGGCGCTATCCTTCCAGAGATTTGCGACAGCGCCGGGCAATTGGGCATGACTGATCCCGACCTTTTCGGTGCGCCGATCGCGATTACCGGCATGGCGGGTGACCAGCAGGCGGCGTTGATCGGGCAGGGCTGTCTCGAACCCGGTCAGACCAAGGCGACCTTCGGCACCGGCGCATTTGTGCTGACGCAAACGGGGCGAACGCTACCCAAATCGACGAACAGGCTGTTGGCCACGGTGGCGTGGCAATTGGGCGGGGAACGGCATTATGCGCTTGAAGGATCGGTTTTTGTCGCAGGCAGCCTGATCCAATGGCTTCGTGACGATCTCGGCCTTATTGATGCATCGCCCGATACCGAGCCGCTGGCGCGCAGCGTTGATGATAATGGCGGCGTCTATCTTGTTCCTGCCTTGTCGGGCCTCGGCGCGCCGCACTGGCAGCCGCACGCCCGCGCTGCGATCCACGGCCTGACCTTCGCGGCAAAGAAAGCCCATGTCGCGCGCGCCGCATTGGAAGCAATGGCGCACCAGACCCATGACCTGAAAACCGCTTTTGCCGCCGACGGTGCCGACTGGGCAGAGTTGCGCGTTGACGGCGGCATGGTTTCGAACGGTTGGATGGTGCAGGATCTGGCCGACATATTGGCGATTGAGGTGGAGCGTCCCGACTTTGCCGAAACCACAGCGCTGGGCGCAGCAATGCTCGCAGCAGTCGGCGCGGGGCTTTACGGTTCACTGGCCGAAGCGGCGGTGATGCGCGGAAATGTTGGTCGCTTCACTCCTGCCATGGAGGCATCGGCGCGGGACGCGCGACTTGCCGGATGGAAGGATGCGTTGGGGCGGGTGCTCGCCTAACGCCCCATCTTCTTTGCGCGCCTTCTCTGCACGCTTGAACCTATCCCCATTGCCTCGCGATATTTGGCGACGGTGCGGCGGGCGATATCGAAGCCTTTGGCTTTCAGCAGATCGACCAAAGTGTCGTCCGATAGAATGTCGTTCGCTGCTTCGGCGTCGATTAGCGCCTTGATCGCGGCTTTCACCGCTTCGGCTGAGGCGCCGTCGCCGTCTGCGGAGCCGACCCCGCTAGAGAAGAAATATTTCAGATCGAACAGTCCACGCGAACAATGGAGATATTTGTTGCTGGTCACGCGGCTGACGGTCGATTCATGCATGTCGATTGCCTCTGCCACCTGCCGCAGCGTCAGTGGCTTCAATCGTGATACGCCTTCGCGGAAAAATGCTTCCTGCTGCTTTACCAATTCGGTCGCGACCTTCATGATCGTGCGCTGCCGCTGGTCCATTGCTTTGATCAACCAATTGGCATCGGCCAGCGCTTCATTCAGCCAGGCATTCGTGGCCTTGTTACTGCCACCGCCGCCCATTTCGAGATAATAGCTGCGATTGACGAGCAGGCGGGGAAGATTGGCGCTGTTCAACTCGATCGCCCAGCCCTTGCCCTGCGGCGTGACGAAGATATCCGGAGTGACGGCAATGGCGGCGTCCGCGCTATCGAAACGCAAACCCGGTTTCGGATCATAGCTGCGCAGTTCGGACAGCATGTCGCGCATATCTTCTTCATCGACCCGGCATAGCCGCATCAACTGGTCAAAGCTGCCGCGCGCCACAAGATCGAGATTGTCGATCAGTCTGGCCATGCAGGGGTCATAACGGTCGGCTTCGATCGCCTGCAGCGCGATGCATTCGGCAAGATCGCGCGCGCCGACCCCGGTCGGGTCAAAGCTTTGCAGCGTTTTCAGTGCTTCCTCCATTTCAGACTGCGGCACGCCCAGCCGATAGGCGAGCGCAGAAAGATCGACGCCGAGCCAGCCCGATGGCTCGACATGATCGATCAGTTTTTCGATCAGAAGCAGTTTACGCCCCGATGCTGCCGAGCCTGCCTGTCCGAGCAGATGATCGCGCAATGACACGGGATGCGCGGCAAAACTGTCAAAATCCGGGCCATCGGCAAAATCGCCGCCGCGCATATCGATGCCGTTCATGCCCAGCATCCCGTCCGCGCCCGCACCGCCGCCCTCCGCGTCAGATCCGAAAGCCTCCGCTGCGAAATCCGTATCGAGCGCCGCGCTTCCTGTGGCAAAATCGCCGTCATTCATCAGTTCGTCACTGCCGAGATTTTCAGGCTGCGGCGGAGCGTCAGCGGTTTCGGGGCTGTCGCTTTCTCCGCCACTGTCCGCCGGTGCAATATCCAGCAGGGGATTGCGTTCCAGCTCTTCGGCAACGAAGCTTTCGATTTCGAGCGAGGAGAGCGCCAGCAGCTTGATTGCCTGCTGAAGCTGCGGCGTCATCACCAGTGATTGGGTCTGCCGAAGATCAAGGCGCGGGGTGAGGGCCATGCTTGGATTTTACGACTTCTCGTTTCGATCGAGGTCGAGACGCGCAATGCCGGTTGGTGTTTGGCCTAGGCTCGAAGCGAACGGATAAATGGCCATCCGTCGATCCTCACATTTCAAACCCTTCGCCAAGGTAAAGGCGGCGCACATTGGCATCCTTTACCAAATCTTCCGGCGAACCTGCGAACAGCACCTGCCCACCATAAATGATGCAGGCCCGGTCAACGATGTCGAGCGTTTCGCGAACATTATGGTCGGTGATCAACACGCCGATACCGCGTTTCTTCAGGTCTCTGACAAGGTCGCGAATATCGTTGATCGAAATTGGATCGATGCCGGCAAAGGGTTCATCAAGCAGGATGATCGACGGGTTGGCGGCAAGCGCGCGCGCAATCTCGCAACGCCGCCGTTCGCCGCCCGACAAAGCCATTGCCGATGCGCTGCGCAATCGGGCCAGCCCGAATTCATCGAGCAATTGTTCAAGTCGGGCTTCGCGCGTCGCGGTGTCTGGTTCGGCAAGTTCGAGGACGGCCATGATGTTCTGCTCGACCGACAGCCCGCGAAAGATCGAGGTTTCCTGCGGAAGGTAACCCAGGCCAAGGATCGCCCGGCGATACATGGGCAGCCTTGTGATATCCTCTCCATTGAGCATGATCCGGCCCGAATCGGGCTTTACAAGGCCCATGACCGAATAAAAGCAGGTGGTCTTGCCCGCGCCATTGGGACCCAAAAGCCCAACGACTTCGCCCTTTGCCACCGACAGCGACACATCGGTCAGCACTGCCCGCTTGTCATAGCTTTTGGCGATCGACACCACTGCCAGGCCGGAGGTGAGCCCTTCCTCCGTTACCGCGCTACCCTTAGTTTCGGGGCGCTGTGCATCATCGGCCAATGGCTGTTCAAGGCTCATGCCCTCAAAGTCCTTTCAAGTTCGAGCCTGCTTACCGCGCAATCCGGGCCAAGAAAAGCCGATTGGCAGGATTTGTGCATGGAAGCTCCGCGCGACTTGTCCGAAACGGGTCAGTTTTTGCGCTGCGGAACGGTAAAGGTGCCGGTGACGCGGCCATTGCTGCCCGTCGTGCCCGGTGCGGATGCTCCGCCGGTGATCGTTGATCGGCCGGCCTGGAGATCGATCACGATCCGCGCGCCGTTAAGTTTGTTCGCACCCTGAGTGAGGTGCACATTGCCGAGCAGTGTGATCAGATTTGCGTTCAGATCATAGATTGCAGCATCGCTTGTTGCGCGCAGATCATCCTTCGAAATTACCACGCCGCCAACCGCATCAAGCCGATCGACGTCGATACCGCCATTGCTGGTATAGGCGGCCGTCAGTCGCGCAGCTCGCATGGTCAGCCCTGCCTGAGTGGCGGTAACCCCGCCGGTCAATATCACGCGGTCGGCACGATCCTGCAATTCGATAGCGCCTGCGTCAAAATCGACGGGTGCATTGCTATCATGGTTACGCAATACCTGTGCCGGCGCTGCAACCGAAAGCAGGGCTGCAGTGCCAATGGCGCTGGTCAGCATGATCGCAAAGAAGGATTTGGACATCATCGGCCTCCTCTAATGGCATTCTGGTCGATGCGCAAATGCGCGCCGCCTTCAAGGCGGACGATTCGTGCGTCAATGTCTGCCCGCAATTTTGTCGCGCGGAAGGTGCCGACGCGCGTTGTGCCGCTGACTGGGCCGAAACTTTCCAGCTGACGCGTCTTCATTGCAAATTCGACATTGTTCGCCGTCAGGCTGAAACCGTCGCCGGCGGTGTAGGACAATGGCCCTTCCACCCGGACTTTTTCGGTGTCCAGATTATACCAGCCCTGACCGGCGACGAGTCGGGCGGGCCCATTATCCATCAGCATCTGGGCCGACAGGTCGGAAAGGCGGATGATGGGCTCGGCGCTGCTTTTCTGAACGGCGCTGCCGCCGCGCAGCACAAACGGCCTGCCCTTGCTGTCTTCACCGCGGTACATTGCGTTGGTCAGCCGCATGCGCTCGGTGGCCATGTTGACCTCATCCTTGGCCAGAACGAAGCTCAGTTCCTCGCGGTTGGAAAAGGGCGCAACGACCAGCAGCGCCAGCAGCACTCCGATGATGCTGGGCAGTACGACGCGAAGCAGGCGCACGAGCCGGTCACGCCGGCCGCCTGGCGCGGCGAGTTGCTGCCGCGATGTGCGTTCCTTGTCTGCCTGTTCTGACATGCGCTCTTTCCTGCGCTCCTGCTGATGAATGCGCGCTTAGCTGTGCGCGAAAATGTCGTCGTCAGGCCAACCCATCAGATCGAGTCGCGCCCGGTGGGGCAGGAAATCGAAACAGGCCTGGGCCATGTCCATCCGGCCTTCCCGTTCTAGACGGATAAGGAATTCGGCATGGAGCCGGTGCAGAAAGCGAACGTCGCTGGCGGCATAATCCTTTTGCGCCTCGCTCAGAACCGGACCGCCCCAGTCGCTCGATTGCTGCTGCTTGGAGATATCCGCGCCGAGCAGTTCCTTCACCAATTCTTTCAGGCCGTGGCGATCGGTGAAGGTGCGCGTCAGCCGCGAGGCAATTTTCGTGCAGAACAGCGGCGCGGCTGTCACCTTAAGATAATGTTCGATCGCTGCGAGATCGAAGCGGGCGAAATGGAAAAGCTTCAACCGTGCGGGATCCGCCAGGATCGCGCGCAGATTGGGCGCGGCATAATTGCTGCCGGGTGCGAAACGCACCAGATGTTCATCGCCATTGCCGTCGGAAATCTGCAACAGGCACAGTCGATCCCGTAGGGTATGCAAACCCATTGTTTCGGTGTCCACGGCGACAATAGTGCTGCCTTGCAGGACGCCATCGGGTAAATCTTCTTCGTGCAGGAATACGCTCATGCGCGTCATGACTTTCTGTGCGGCAATTGAATGAGCCTTCCTCTGCCCCAGCAGGCGGCGCAAGGCAAGTTTTACCACCCGTAAAGGCTCCTGCATTATTTGCTATCGCGGTTGCCGCGTATGGAGTATAGTTGAAAGGCGTGGCGGCTGTGCCCAAACGCGGCAAATGCGGGATATTCGCCCTGTTTCGCATGGAATTAGCTTGACGGGCGACGAGAAAGTAACTGTTCGAACATGAGTTTTAATGACAAGCGTCGTGGCCGTGGCCGTGACAAGCGCGATCGTTTCGGCGACGATAATTTTGGCTTCGAGGCCCCCTCATTTCCGGGTGAATTGAGAGGCGGAGAACGCTCTGGCGGCTATAACAGCGGCGGTCCACGTGGAGGCGGCTTCGGCGGCCCGCGCGGCGGCGGCGGCGGTGGTGGCGGCTTCGGTGGTGGCGCTCCGCGTGGCCCCGCAATGCCTGCTCAGGTCGTTGGAAACGGCAAGGGTGTCGTTAAATTCTTCAACAATCAGAAGGGCTTCGGCTTCATCCAGGTTGATGACCGTCCCGACGATGTGTTCGTTCATATCAGCGCTGTCGAACAGGCTGGCCTCACCGGTCTGGCCGAGGGTCAGCCACTGGAATTTACGCTGGTTGATCGTGGCGGCAAGGTGTCGGCGACCGATCTTGTGATCGACGGTGAACCGATGCCGGTTCCCGAGCGCGCACCCCGTCCGGAGCGCCCTGGTTTTGACCGTGGTGATCGCGGTGACCGCGGTGGTTTCCAGCGTGGCGGTGAGCGTGGCGGTGAGCGTGGTGGTTTTGATCGTGCCCCGATGCGCGAATCGACCGGCGAACGCGCCAATGGCACGGTGAAGTTCTTCAACGACATGAAGGGATTCGGTTTCGTTCAGCGCGATGATGGCGGTGAAGATGTGTTCGTTCACATTTCCGCGCTTGAGCGTTCGGGCGTTGGTACCGTAACCCAGAATGACCGTCTGGCTTTCGACATTGAAGTCGATCGTCGTGGCAAATATTCGGCAACGAATGTTCAGCGCATCAGCGAGTAACATCGCTTCTGTACGATAAGAAAAAAGGGCCTCTTGCGGGGCCCTTTTTTATTTGTGTCATGCTGCGGCTTTTTATCGCGTCGGCACGGGCACGGCGCCGCTATAGTCGTAAAAGCCGCGCTTGGTCTTGCGGCCAAGCCAGCCGGCCTCGACATATTTCACGAGCAGCGGTGCCGGGCGATATTTCGGGTCACCGGTCGTTTCGTGCAGCACCTTGATGATTTCGAAACAGGTATCCAGCCCGACAAAATCGGCAAGCGTCAAAGGCCCCATTGGATGATTGAGACCGATCTGGCAGGCCATGTCGATATCCCTGATCGATGCGACGCCTTCACCCAGCGAGAAGCAGGCTTCGTTCAGCATCGGCATAAGGATGCGGTTGACGATGAACCCGGGTACGTCTTCGGCGAATACCAGCGACTTGCCCAATGTCTCGCCGAACAGCTTCACCTTCTCGACCGTCTCCTGCGATGTGGCGAGTCCGCGAATCACCTCAATCAATCCCATGATCGGCACGGGGTTAAAGAAATGGACGCCGATGAAGCGACTCGGATCAGGCGAATTTTGTGCCATGCGAGTGATCGGGATTGAAGAGGTGTTGGTGGCAAGGATTGCCGTCGAACCAAGCACCTTGCCAACCTCGTCAAAAATACGGCGCTTGATTTCTTCACGTTCTGTCGCGGCCTCGATGACCAGTCCGGCTTCAGCCATCGGCGCGTAATCGGCGACAGGGGTGATCCGTGCGAGCGTCTGTTCGGCCTCGCTCGCGCCGATTTTTTCGCGGTCGACCAATTTGCGCAGCGCCGCCGCAATCACATCCTTGCCGGCGCTGGCACGGCCGAGATCGATGTCCGACAGAAGCACCTGATAGCCGGCGGCAGCACTCACTTGGGCGATTCCGGACCCCATTTGACCTGCACCGATAACTGCAACTGTGCGCATTTCCGTTGTACCTTTTCGAATAACCCACGCCCTTTGGGGGCAAAGCATGTCAGGCCCCTAGCGGAGCAGAACGGATGAGGATAGACTGTTTGCCATGAGCCTGTCCTTCGTACGCGCCGCATTGGCAGCCATGGTGATTTCCGTCCCCCTCGCTGCATCGCCAGTCAAGCTGGGGGAGCAGTTTTTTCACAAGGACTGGTCGGCCGTGTGCGACAACAGCCTTGCCTGCGAGGCCATTTCGCTGATGCCCGATGGTGACGGCGGGGAAGGTCCGCAAATTATCATCCGTCGCGGCAGTGGCGACGCGGGAGTCAGCGTGCGCATCCAATTCGCCGAACCGACGGGCGGACGGTACCGTGTGCTTGTCGGCGGACGTGTGGCGGCAAATGGAACGCAAGCGGCAGGCGACTGGCCAATCATGGTCGATGGCGATGCTGCGCTCAAACTGGTGCGTGCAATCGCGCGGGGACGCACGCTATCGATCGAGGATGGCAATGGAGTGCTGCTTGGAAAGCGTGAGCTTGCCGGGTCGGCTGCCGCCTTAAACCGCATTGATGCAATACAGAATCGCGCCGGTACGCGGCAGGCATTGTCTGCAATGGGCCGTCGCGTGAAGCCTTTAAAGCTAGTCCCATTGCCGGTAGTTGAGGCCAAGCGCATTGGCAAACAGGGCCCGCTGCCCGATGCCGCAACGATCGTGGGCGTGGTTGAAGGATCGAAATGCGCAACGGAACCTTCTGCAGTGACCGAGAACAGCGCGGTTAGCCTGGGCCGGGCCGATGGCCAGCGAAGGGCTTTGCTTCTCGTCAGTTGCGGTTCGGGTGCCTATAATGCTGCGTCCGCCATTTATTTCGGAACATCCGTCGACGGCAAGAGATGGGATTTTGTTCCCGCCCGCTTTGACTATCCGGAAAAGCCCGACGAGGGGATGGATGGCGCGACACTTTTGTCGAATGTCGCTTGGGACGCATCGCGTCAACAGCTTGACGCCTTTCACAAGGGGCGTGGGCTCGGCGATTGCGGGCAAGCGCAAAGCTATGTCTGGGATGGCGCGATGTTTCGCCTCATCGAAGCCCGGGCGATGGACGAATGCCGAGGGGTTGCCGAATGGCCGGTGGTCTGGCGCGCGCGGGTCGAGTTTCGCGATTGAGGCGGACGTTAGCCCTTTCGCGCCTTTAGCAATAACTCTGCAACGCCATAGGTACGTTCATTGTCGACATCGATCGCG
The DNA here is from genome assembly GCA_035196065.1 of Sphingobium sp. NCBI lineage: Bacteria > Pseudomonadati > Pseudomonadota > Alphaproteobacteria > Sphingomonadales > Sphingobiaceae > Sphingobium > Sphingobium sp. The sequence goes on along the minus strand of CP136575.1, from coordinate 126,351 downwards.
AACGCACCATTGGTGGTGATATGCGGTGTCACCTTGACGCCAAAGCGGCGCGAGATCGCCTTGAAGGCGCTTTCCAGCGTCCACCAGCCGAGCCGGAAGCGCAGCAGGTTGATGATTCCGAACGCCTTGGCAATGCGTGCGCGGTTCTTTGCAAATTGGCCGCCTTCGCGAAATGCCTCAGTCGCACGAAGCGCCTTGGGGCTGCGCAGCCAGAAGACATTGCAGTTCGAAATCGCTGCATCGCTAAATTCATAAAATCGGCGCTGGCCATCCGGGTGGGCCGCTCGAATTGCTTCGCGCGTTGAAAGAACGACCACAGCATCGCCATCGCCTGCCAGTGCCGCCTGATGCACATCGCGCAGATAGTCGCTCTCTGCGAGGACATTGTCGGCCGTGGTGATCAGAAGCGGAAACGCACTGTCGCCGCCCGCCTGCTCGATTGCATGTTCGACACTTTCGACGATTCCCGCTTGTGCCGCGCACAGCGTCAACCGACCTGCTGCTTTCAACGCTACAACTGACGGCAGATCAGCGATCACTTCGGGATCATGGATCGAAATCAGCACCTTTGCATCGGGGAAGGCCGGGCCGACTGCCTCGACCACCCATTCGAGCAGCGGTTTGCCGTTGATCGGCACGCGGCATTTGTGGCTGACGCCGGCGCGTTCAGCGAGTGGATCGAGCGTGCCGTCGCGTTTGCCGGCAAGGATGAGGACGGTGGGTTGGTCTGTCATGCCACGCGCCTATAGGGTTGGTCGCATTTTGGGGCAAGCTAAGGCTGGTCAAGTGACGCTATTTGCCCTAGGCGCTGCGGCATCAAGTCGACTTTTGGGGAATTATGGCTAAGGCGCTTCGTATCGGATTGGCTGGGCTCGGCACTGTCGGAACCGGGGTGATCCAGTTAGTCGAAGAAAACCGTGCCTTGATTGCGCGCCGCGCCGGCCGACCCATCGAAATCACCGCTGTCACCGCGCGCGAGCGCTCAAAAGATCGTGGTGTCGATCTTTCAGCTTATCGCTGGGTTGACGATATGGGTGAACTGGCAACGGCTGTCGATGTCGACGTTGTTGTCGAACTGGTGGGCGGTTCAGACGGTCCCGCCCTGACTTTGGCGCGTGAAACCCTCGGCGTCGGGCGCGCGCTTGTCACCGCCAACAAGGCAATGATCGCGCACCACGGTGCCGAACTTGGCGCGTTGGCGGAGGCGAAAAATGCACCGCTGAAATTTGAAGCAGCAGTGGCCGGCGGCATTCCTGTGATTCAGGGGCTGCGCGATGGCGCGGCGGCGAACCGGATTGACCGGGTGTATGGCATTCTCAACGGTACCTGCAATTTCATCCTGTCGGCAATGGAACGCGAAGGGCGCGATTTTGCCGACGTCCTTGCCGATGCGCAGGCAAAGGGCTTTGCCGAGGCTGATCCCAGTTTTGATATTGATGGCGTCGATGCCGCGCACAAGCTCTCCATCCTTGCATCTTTAAGCTTTGGCAGCCGGATCGACTTTGATGGCGTGGATATCCGCGGTATTCGCAAGATCATCGCAGCCGATATCGCCCAGGCCAAAGCGCTGGGTTACCGCATCCGTCTGATCGGGCTGGCTGAGGTTGATGGCGGAAATGGTGAGTTCTCCCTTTTTCAGCGCGTTCAGCCTTGCCTTGTCTCGCTTGACCATCCGCTCGCCAATGTGATGGGCGCGACTAATGCAGTGGTGGCGGAAGGCAATTTTTCGGGGCGGCTTCTCTTTCAGGGCGCCGGCGCGGGCGATCGACCGACGGCGTCGGCGGTCGTTGCTGATCTTGTTGATATTGCGCGCAAGGAAACTGGTCCCGCTTTTTCGGTGCCGACCGCCGAACTTGAAGAGCTGCCCCGCGCCGCTGCCGCGCACCGGATCAACAAGACCTATCTTCGCATGCTCGTTGCCGACCGGCCGGGCGTACTTGCCGAAATCGCCGCCGCAATGCGCGATGCTGGCCTCTCGATCGAAAGCCTGATCCAGCGCGAGGTTGCCGATGGCAGCGCGCTGATCGCGATGGTGACGCACGAGGCCCGCGAACAAGCCATTACAGACACACTCGCGACGCTTGCCGGCTCAGACAGCCTGCAGGGCGAACCGATGGTTATGCACATTTTGGGAGATTGAATGATGACCCACTCCACTAACGCCAGCGGCAACGCTATGGACCGAGTCCTGGTCCTCGAAATGGTTCGCGTTACCGAGGCTGCCGCCATGGCCGCTGCCAGCATGATCGGGCGCGGCGATGAAAAGGCGGCCGACGCCGCTGCGGTCGAAGCAATGCGTGCTGCGCTCAATTCGCTGTATATGGATGGCACTGTCGTTATCGGTGAAGGCGAGCGCGATGAAGCGCCAATGCTCTACATCGGTGAAAAGGTCGGCATGGCTCCGGGCACTGGCCCGAAGATCGACATTGCGCTTGATCCGCTCGAAGGTACCACGATCACCGCCAAGGCCGGCCCCAATGCGCTGGCCGTGCTTGCGGTTGCCGAAGAGGGCAATCTCCTCAACGCCCCCGACGTCTATATGGACAAGATTGCCGTTGGCCCCGGCTATTCGCCAGGCATCATCGACCTCAATAAAAGCCCGAGCGAAAATGTGATGGCGGTCGCAAAGGAAAAGGGCGTCCCGCCGTCAGAGATCATCGTCTGCGTGCTGGATCGCCCGCGCCACGAAAAGATAATTGCAGAGCTGCGTGCGCTCGGCTGCGGCATCATGCTGATTCCCGATGGCGACGTTGCCGGCGTGATCGCAGTGACCAATCCCGACACCACCATCGACCTGTATATGGGTTCAGGTGGTGCGCCGGAGGGTGTGCTGGCGGCAGCTGCGCTGCGCTGTGTCGGCGGCCAGTTCAAGGGGCGGCTGCTGTTCCGTAACGACGATGAACGTCTGCGCGCGCGCAAATGGGGAATCGAAGATCTGGACAAGATTTACGATCTGGAAGAGTTGGCGAAGGGCGACTGCATCTTTGCCGCGACCGGCGTGACCAGCGGCTCTTTGCTCGAAGGCGTGAAGCGCACCCGCGACGGCAAGATCACGACCGAAAGTGTTGTTATGCGCGCTTCATCGGGAACCGTGCGCTGGGTGAAAAGCGAGCATCGGCGCGGCTGATTCCTGCGTTATCGACCAAATTGTGAAGCGACGTCAGAATATCCCCTGAGCCAATCCTTCGGCCATGGCCGTCCCCAATTCGCGCGCTTGCGCAAGTTCCGGTTCGGCTATCGTCTTTGGCGCTAATATTGCTTCGGGCGTCTGCGCAGCGGTGAGAATGATTTGGCTGTTGGCGATTTTGCGTAGCCGCCATCCGGTGGCGATGCGTTCTGCTTGGCGCACGGCATTGGCTCCGTCCGAACCCGCACATATAAGCAGAGCATAAGGGCGCCCCTCAATTCGGCCGAGACAGGGGTAATAGGCGCGGTCGAAAAATGCTTTCATTACGCCGCTGATCGCCGCCAGATTTTCCGGAAAAGCGAAGATATAGCCATCGGCATCGAGCATTGTTTGGCTATCTGCCGCCTCTGCGTGACGCAGGATTACCTCTGCCTCTCCAACTTGATGTGCACCTTGTGCTGCTGCTTGTGCTAGGGCGTGCGACCCACCTGTCATGCTGTGCCAGATAATGGCGAGGCGTTTCACAGCCGCGGGACCGATGCGATCACCGGGTCATGGTTCCAATGGCGCAATGCGCGGATCAGGCCCTCACCCGCAATGCCCAATGAGGCCGTATTGCGCAGCGGATGTACCCAGACGGTCATGGCATTGGCAATTTCATGGTCCAGCACCACGGTTACCGTATCATCGCTATCATTGATCGCGCCGAGTGGCGTCACCGAACCGGGGATAAGGCCCAGAAGACGGAGCAAATCCTCAGCCTTGGCAAAGCTGAGCCGCTTCGAACCCATTGCAGCGGGCAATGCTTTCAGGTCGACCCGGATTTCCGCGGGAACCGTGACAAGCCAGTAACGGCCGTCATTGTCTTTCAGAAAAAGGTTCTTGCTGTGCACGCCGGGAAGCCGGTCATGCAGTGCGCTGCTCTCTTCTACGGTAAATACCGCCTGATGCTCCTCGACTGCATAGCTGCAGCCGAGAAGATCAAGGTCGGCATAGAGTTTGGTTTCTTCGCTCAACGCTGAAAGATCACGGCATGCGGTGCAGTGCGCACAGCTTGTTGCCATCCGGATCGCGCAGATAGGCCAGGTACAGCTTCATACCGCCGCCTTCGCGCACGCCCGGCGGATCTTCGATCGCCGTGCCGCCATTGGCGACGCCGGCTGCGTGCCAAGCATCAGCCTGTTCAGGCGTCATGGCAAAACCGATGGTGCAGCCATTGCCATGCGTGGCGGGTTCGCCGTTTATCGGCGGTGTTACGAGGAACATCGAACCATTGTGCATATAGATGAGGCGACCCTTGGGATCTTCGATCCCGGGATTGCCGCCCATTGTTGCAAAGGTCGCGTCGTAAAATGTCTTTGATCGGGCAATATCATTGCTGCCGACCATCATATGGCTGAACATCTGCTTTCTCTCCTTACTTATCAGAAAACGACAACGCTTCTGATGCTTTCGCCTGCATGCATCAGGTCGAAACCCTTGTTGATTTCATCGAGTGTGAGGACATGGGTGATCATGGGATCGATCTGGATGTGTCCGTCCATGTACATGTCGACGATTTTGGGGACGTCGGTACGGCCTTTGGCGCCGCCAAAGGCGGTGCCGCGCCAGTTGCGTCCGGTGACGAGCTGGAACGGGCGGGTGGCGATTTCCTTGCCGGCTTCGGCAACGCCGATGATGATGCTGGTGCCCCAGCCGCGGTGGCAGCATTCAAGCGCGGTGCGCATCACTTCGGTATTGCCGGTGGCGTCAAAGCTATAATCTGCGCCGCCATCGGTCAGTTCAACGATTTTGGCGACAATATCCTCGCGGCTCATCCCCTTGGTGTTGAGGAAGTGGGTCATGCCGAACTGGCGGCCCCACTCTTCGCGATCGGAGTTGATGTCGATGCCGACAATCATCTTTGCGCCGGCGAGCTTTGCGCCCTGGATCACATTGAGCCCGATGCCGCCAAGGCCGAAGACGACGACATTGTCGCCCGGTTGCACATTGGCGGTCTTGGTGACAGCGCCGACGCCGGTGGTCACACCGCAGCCGATATAGCAGCTCGTCTGGAACGGCGCGTCGGTGCGGATCTTGGCAACGGCAATTTCGGGCAGCACGGTGAAGTTCGAGAAAGTCGAACAGCCCATATAATGGTAGATTGGCTGGCCCTTATAGGAAAAGCGCGTGGTGCCATCAGGCATCAAGCCCTTGCCCTGCGTCGCGCGGATCGCGGTGCACAGGTTGGACTTGCCCGACAGGCAGGTTTTGCACTTGCCGCATTCGGGCGTGTAGAGCGGGATCACATGGTCGCCGGGAACGACACTGGTCACGCCTGCGCCAACCTCGCGCACAATCCCTGCACCTTCATGGCCAAGCACACTCGGGAAGATGCCTTCGCTGTCAAACCCGTCCAGCGTATAGGCGTCGGTGTGGCAAATGCCGGTCGCCTTGATCTCAACCAGCACTTCGCCCGCCTTCGGGCCTTCCAGATCAAGCTCGACAATCTCAAGCGGTTTCTTGGCTTCAAACGCAACAGCAGCGCGGGTCTTCATCGGCGATCCTCTACAAATTGATCGTCAGGCCTTATGGCGCGCAGCCCGATGGCGCAACACCCGAAATCGCGGGTGAGCGTTCAGGTCAGCGCCTCGATTTCGACAAGTTGGAAACGCTCGGCCTTCATGGGCGCGAGGGGCAGCCCGACAGCGGACAGCCAGCCGCCATGATAGTCGGTGCCGCCAACGCGGTAACGACGCCCGACATCGAGCATCGGTAGCTGCAACTGCGGTGCATGTTTCCAGCTTTGCGGTTCCGTGCGGTAAACGAACACCAACAGCCCGTCGCCATCGCCATGTGCCTGCCAGTAAAGTCCATCGCCCGCGTCACCCAACCAGACCTTGCCAAGATGCAGCCGGTCACGATGCGTCTTGTATGTGGCGACCCACTGGGCCAGCTTTTCGCGATCGCCATCGTCCAGCTTGCGGACGTCAAGCTCGACCCCGAAATGGCCGGGCAATGCGACGCCGGCGCGGAAATCCATCGACTGCTTTCGACCTGTTGCATGAGCAGGCGATGCGCCGACATGTGCGCCCATCAGTTCGGGCGGCAGAAATTGCAGATAGCCGCGCTGAATCGACAGGCGACTGACGGCATCGATATTGTCGCTGGTCCAGAAACGATGGGTATGACGGATGATGCCAGCGTCGATCCGTCCCCCGCCAGCGGCGCAGGCCTCTATCTCGACGGATGGAAATGCTTCCCGCAACCGCGCCAACAATGCGTAGGTGCCATGGATTTGTGCGCGAAAGGCCGCCCTATTTCCGGCGGCGATCAATTCGCGGTTATGATCCCATTTCAAATAGCCGATGGGCAAATCGCTTAGCAGTCGGGCGATGCAATCGAACAGATAGTCGCGAACATCTTGGCGACGCATGTCGAGCACCAGCTGGTTGCGGGCCGTGATCTGCGGCCTTCCTGAAATAGCCAGAGCCCATTCGGGATGCGTCCGATAAAGGTCGCTGTCGGGATTGACCATTTCGGGCTCTACCCATAGCCCGAATTCCATGCCCAATTCTGTGACATGGTGGGCCAGCGGCGCCAGGCCTTGCGGGTATTTGCGAGCATCGGCCCACCAATCCCCCAGCGAACTGCGGTCGTTATCGCGGCCATGGAACCAGCCGTCGTCGAGCACGAAACGCTCTATCCCGATCGCTGCGGCATGATTGGCGAGATCCTTTAGCGCCGACTCATCATGATCAAAATAGAAGCCTTCCCAAGTATTGATATGCACGGGTCGCGGGCGCATTGCTCCGCCCGGCCAATCCATCAGGCTGCGGATTGCGCCATGGAAATTCTGTGCGACGCCATTGGCGTCTGGGGCGCAGGTGGCGAGCATTTCTGCGGTCTCGATCGCCTCGCCTGGGGCCAGCCGCACTTCGCCCGGCGCAAATCCCTCACCCATTTGCCATTGATGGCGCCCGTCATCGAGCCACTCGATCATCTGCACATGGTTGCCAGACCAGGCAAGCTGCGCGCCATAGAATGTACCATCGGCGCTGACGGTCGCGCCAGGAAAGCAATCATGCGAGCTTAGCCCGCGTCTGTTTTCGCGCCGCCAGATGCTGCGCGTAAGCGGGTCTGTGACGGCAATAAACTCGCCATTGTGTCGGCCCGAAAAACTGTGCACGGCCTGTGCGCCGCAGGGCAGCGGTAGCACGCCCGAGGCGAGCCATTGCACATCGAGCGTTTCCGTGCCGCGATTCTCAAGGCGCGAAGATAGGGTCAGCACATCGCTTTGCGGATCAAGCGTGATCCGTATTTCGACTTGGAGTGCGGCTACAGTATCGATCAATTTTATCGTGGCGCAATGGCCGTCGCATTCCACTTCGACGGTATTTGCCTGAAAGCTCCAATCACGCCCTGCGCGATGCGCCAAAAGGGCAGGGGCGCCGAACCACCCAATGCCTGCTCCCGGAAATACCGACAAGGGTTGGTCAAACGCGGCGGAGAAGGTGGGTTCGGGCCGGGTGCTCCGCAGCGGGGTTGCCGGCGTCGCTCCATCTGCCAACCTCGCCCCCCAATAGCGCCAGAGCGGTGCCTCTCCGGCAATATGTTCCAGAACCACCGTAGTCGTTCGGCCGTTCAGGATGATCCACTGGTTATCGGGCAATCGCCTGTTCCCCTTAAAACGGCGACGGGGCGCGCATTGCGCAGCCCCATATAGTGGCGGAGACGGAGGGATTCGAACCCTCGATGAGCTTTTGACCCATACTCACTTTCCAGGCGAGCGCCTTCGACCACTCGGCCACGTCTCCGCGCTCTGGAAGCCGAAGCCCCTATAGGGCCAAAGCCGCTTTCGCAAGCGCCGATGATGGGGCATAAGCCGGTGATGATCAAAAAGCCGTTCCTGTTCACCTGCGCCGCGATGCTCGCTGCGCTTCCGCTCTCTGCCCAAGTGCCCGCGCAGCCCGAATTTCCGGCACCGTCGGAAATCGTCGCCAAGGCAAATGTCACGGAATGGGCGGCAATCGCGCCGTCTGACCTGTTGGTGATGGATCTGGCGTCGCTGAACGGCAAAGTCCGCCGCGTGGTGATCCAGTTGGTCCCCGCGCCGTTCAGTCAGGCCTGGGTCGGCAATATCCGCAAGCTTGCCGCCGCCAAATGGTGGGATGGCACCAGCATCAACCGCGTGCAGGACAATTATGTCGCGCAATGGGGCGATGCGACCGAGAAAAAAGCGCTGCCGGAGGGTTTGGCGACTGTGCCGGAGAGTGAGTATGTAACAGAAGATTTTGTCGGCAGGCCATTTTACTCGCTTGAAGGCAGTTGGCGTGACTCTTATTCACATGACACGGGTTTTTATCGTGGCTGGCCGATCGCATTCGGCAAGGAAGGTTATTGGCCTGTCCACTGCTACGGCATGGTCGGCGTCGGTCGCAACCTGTCGCCCGATACCGGAACCGGGGCGGAGCTTTACACCGTTATCGGTCATGCGCCGCGCCACCTCGACCGTAACATCGCGCTTGTTGGGCGGGTGATTGAGGGGATCGAGCATCTGTCCAGCCTGCCGCGCGGTACCGGAGCGTTGGGTTTCTACGAGAAGGAAGAAGAGCGGGTACCGATCCTTTCGGTGCGGCTGGGCAACGAAATCGAGGGCCTGCCGGCTTATGAATATCTCTCCACTGAGAATGCAAGTTTCTCGGCCTATGCCGATGCCCGTGCCAACCGGCGCGACGCCTTTTTCATCAAGCCGGCCGGCGGGGCAGATATCTGCAATATCCCGGTGCCAGTGCGACGGAAGGCAGGATAAGACTGTCAATAAAGTGGCGGACCGGACTTGACTGAAACGCTCACCTTCACCGCTCCAATATGGCTTTGGAGCGGCGGCGCGTCGGCCACCCAATGGCACTTCGTGACGATCGAAGCCGAGGCCGCTGAGGCGCTTCAGGCGACAGCCTTGATGCGGCGTCTGGAAAGCGGGCGCAGGCGCGGTTGGGGCGCGATCAAGGTGCGTGTCACCATCGGTGACACCCATTGGGATACGTCGGTATTCCCGCAAAAAAGCGGGGCCGAATGGCTGTTGCCGATTAAGGCAGCGGTGCGAAAGGCCGAAGGGCTGGCCCCCGGCGACAGCGCTACCATGACACTCTGCTTTTGAGGGCTCAGCCTTGGCGCGCGTCGTGGTCGGTGAAAACGGCGAACAGCATCACCAGCATGAACGCAGCGACCATACCGCTGAACAAGGCCACGGGAAGAATTGAGAAATCGGACATGTCTGCCTCCTGATTGTGTAACAGTGCAGTCCTTGTGCGGCAGCAACGCCGGCTTTTCCTTGATATCGATCAATTTCCGTCACTCTTTTACAGTTAGGAATTTGGTGACCTTCCCTCGATAATCTCTGCGCTTCAAATGGCGCAGGCACAGGAGTTGCTTATGCAGGAAATTGGCGAAGACAATCGGTGCGGTGTCCGCCGCAGCGGTGTAGAGCGGCGGCAGGACGCCGCGGCCAACTTTGACGGCGCAGAAAAACGCTCAGGGGTCGAACGCCGTTCGGGCAAGGAACGGCGTAAGGAGCCGCGCCGCCGCCTCTCCTGAAGCGCTTGCGCGAAAGTGCAAAGCTGTCAGAGGTGGCACCATGTCGTTGCAGTGCCATCTCGATAGTCGTTCGGCCGCTATTGCGGCTGCATTCAACGCTGATTCCGGGCCCGATCCATGGGAAGGCGGCGCGCTGATCGAGCAGCGCTTCGGCCCTGTCGTGGTGCGTTCAGGTTCCAGCGGACGCCGCTTCATCCGGCCGATGCATTGGGGCTATCCGGCGGCCGGCCAATCGACCGAACTCACCCCGCCGGGCGGTTTGCGCTGGGTGTTCCATGTGCGCAATTTCGACAGCCCCTTTTGGATCGGCAATTTGCGTCATGCGGGGCTGCGCTGCCTCATTCCGATGACATCGTTCCATTATCGCTCGCGCCGCCACGGCGCGCCGATGCTCAACTGCACGCTGCCCGACCGTCCGATCTTTGCCGTTGCTGGAATCTGGCGTGACCTGACCGACATGCCGGTGTTCGCGATGCTGGTGACCGAACCGTCATCGGCGCTGATCCCGGTGGAAGGGGGCAAAGCGCCGGTGAGCATGCCGGCAATCTTGCCCGCAGGCAGTGAAGAGCGCTGGCTTTGTGCGGACTGGAAAGAGGCGCAGCAGTTGATCCGGCCGATCGCAGGCACGGAACTTGCTGTCGAGGAGCTGTCCGGCGCAGGTCCGGACTTTCGCTCGCCAAGCCGCTAAGCTTTCGCCATAGCGCCTTGCCATGTGTGTTGTCGCCATCGCCCTTGATTGCCACCCGGATTGGAAGCTGGTGCTCGCCGCCAATCGCGATGAATTCCATGCGCGGCCCGCAGCGCCGCTAGATCGCTGGACGGACGCACCGCATGTGCTGGCCGGGCGTGATCTGCAGGCGGGCGGCGGCTGGCTGGGCATTAGTGAGGCTGGCCGCCTTGCCGTGGTGACCAATATTCGCGATCCCGACGGCCCCGATCCTGAAAAGCGGTCGCGCGGTGCGCTGGTGGGCGAATGGCTGATCGATGGCATTATGCCGGAAGGGGATGGGCTGGCGCATTATAATCCCTTCAATCTCCTCCTCCACGGGCCGGATGGCACGCTGCTCTTGTCGAACCGGCCGGAGCCGCAATGCACGCCATTGTCGCCCGGCATCCACGGTCTTTCGAACGGCCATCCTGCTGAGCCCTGGCCGCGGCGGACGGCGGCCGAGCGCGCGCTGGCCGATTGGATTGCTGCCGGTGAAGGCGAAGACGCACTTTTCGCTATGCTGCGTGACGAGCAGCTGCGCGATGATTTGGGTGCGCCGATCTTCATCAACGCGCCGGTTTATGGCACGAGGTGCAGCACCTTGGTGCTGGTCGACGGCGCGGGGCGCGGCCGCATTATCGAGCGCCGCTTTGATGCCGGCGCCGCGGTTTCGGGAACGAACCGCTTCGCCTTTTCCTGGCCCGGCTAGGCAGCCCCGCCCGCGGCTGTGAAGGCCAGCCGCTGCATTTCCCTCCATAACCGCGCGGATTTGGCCCCGCCCTGTTCGAAACGGACCCGTCCCTTTTTGGCAGGCGGTTGACCTGCCTTTACCATCGGCATAGCAGGTCGGCACCGTCGGTTATCCAGCCGGCGTTATTGCCGCCCCTACGCGGCAAGGGTGGTGGAAATTGAACCGAATAACGCGCTTTTTGCGGGCGCGGCGTGCGACCTTGCGCGCGCCGTACCGCTTTATCCCAAGCTATGTCATTGCGGCAATCGCGGCCGCGATCCTCGCGCCGTTAAGTATCGGCGCCATGGGGGAAGCCCCCGCCATGGCCCGTGGCGCCGTCGCCAAAGATCGGGAAAGCGCGCGCTTCACCCTGTGCGCATCGGGCCCGCGCACCAATTGCGTCGTCGATGGGGATACGATCTATTATCGCGGCACCAAGATCCGCATCGCCGATATCGACACGCCCGAGGTCAGCCAGCCGCGCTGCCCGGCAGAGGCACAATTGGGCGCACAGGCGACCCGCCGGCTGCACGCGCTGGTCAATAATGGTCCGTTCAGCCTGGCCCGCATCGACCGCGATGAAGACCGGTTCGGCCGCAAGCTGCGCATATTGACGCGCGGCGGGCAAAGCCTGGGCGGGGTGCTGGTCAATGAAGGGCTGGCCCGTTGGTATCAAGGCGGTCGCCGCCCCTGGTGCTGATCGGGGAAGGGGCCTTGCGGTCAGGCGCCGCGCACGCCCCGCACCGCCTCCATGGGCAGCGGGCCATAGATATGGGGGAAAAGCGCACCGCCGCGCGAAACCTCCCACTTCACGCTTTCGCTCAGCGCGGCCAGATCAACCTCGGCAATAACCAGATCGCTTTGTCCGGCAAAATGCTTGTCCAACGTGCCCTGCAACTGGTCGGCGGCGGACAAATGGATGTAGCCATCGTCCAGATCGACCGGCGCGCCGTGAAACACCCCATGGCGGCGAAAATGCGCCCATTGGGACGCAGTCAGGATTTTATAGGCGGTAGTGGGGTGAGGCATATCGGTCATGGCTTGGGCGCCTTTGCCTTGGCCTTGTGCGCGGCGATATCAGCGTCGATCTGCGCGATCCGCACCCGTTCGGGCGAATCCTTGGGCAGCCCCTTTAGCCGGGCGGTCGCCCACAGGCTGCGGCGTTCGGATTCCAGTGCTTTGAGGTAAAGATCGGCCATGCCCGCCGACCTAGCCGGTTATGGCGGTGGGGGATAGCCCTCCGTCCTATTTACGCGGCATCTTTGGATTCGATTTAATCCGGCACCAATGCACAATCGTGAAATATATATCCACGTTCGATGCGGTTCGCTCGATTATTCGTTCCCGAAACAGTTAATGAATAGTATCGCTCAATCTTTCTCTGATCAAAATTCTTGTGCTTTTCGATGCCATCAAGCTCGAGAGCTGCTTGATCATGAGAAGATCTTTTTTGGTCATCAACAAAAATATAAAAAGATTCAATAAGAGATTTAGAATTTTTTTGATCAAGCTTCTTCTTTTCTTTAAATAATACTCGATGAGTCTCAACAATTAATGTAAAAAGATCTGCTATCTGCCATGCTCGACTAGAATATGATAGCGATAGATCGTCGATGAATCCAATAGTTGACTGCAATTCATATTGTACTTTTGATTTAGATTCAAATGTATCATTAAATCTTATAAGAAACTCTTCAATTCTATCGTCTCTATTAAAATAGTCGCTAATAATTGTAATAATTATTGTAAGAATAAAATTTATATCTTGCATTCTCTTAATTTCATTGATCCGAAATACTCCTCTATCGTCCCAAAATTTTAACGAAGAAATATCTTCTGCAAGATCTTTCAATTCATTGTCATATCTAGCATTAGAAATTTCAATTGCATTAAGGGAGTATGATGTTGAATTAATTCTTTCAAATATTTCAACTACTTCTTTTGCTTCTAGATTTCCTAGATCTCTAACAACGACTTTGTATTCTAAGAAATCTTTCTTTTTTTCCACGCTGAGATCGGCATATCTCGGAATAGATGGCGGCAGTTCTAAATTTGGACTGTCACTAAAGTACTCATATATTGTGGTTATCCTTTGTTGACCATCGACCAACATCGAGTAGCCTTTTCCAGTTTCAACATCGACATTGCCGGCAGCGATGTAAATTTCTGGAAAGGGTAGCCCATTCAAAATTGTATTTATGAATTCTGCTTTATGCTTTTGAGCCCACACCAAACGCCGTTGAAACTTAGGGTTTGGAATGAGTCGTTTTTCCTCCAAATCAGAGATCAACTCTCTAACCCTTTTGTTAGTAGCCGTTGTGTCCATCATTCTGCTCCCGTAAATGACCGCCGCACACCGTTCTCCTGATACGCCTCAAGAAATCCGATGTTGTAGTAAATACCGGCCCTTACGGGATATGGGCCACCTAACCGCCGGGCTTGCAAATCGGAGAAAAAATCGAACCAATCATTTCGCAGTTGGAGCATTGGGAGCTTGTCTGGACGTATCCAGCCACTGAATAGATATTTGCGGGCATCCGGCAACTCCGGCCACTCGATCATACGTTTTTTGGCGCGGTACATTTCGAGCCAGTATACTTCGAAGAGCTTTGCACTTACAATTGCAACATCAATGTCAGAGCTATCATCGAATGGCTTCAGCGCTTTGAGAGGAGACACCGAATACCCAAGTTTTGCGGAGCCGACTACAATAACGTCATTGCTGTGAATTGAAAATTGAGTGGCAATTTCATCTCTTAAGTTGATGTGCTGTGCAGAATCCAAGGCGCGACATTCGCCGGAAAGGACCCGTTCCCGAAGGAACTTGTCAAGTGAGGTTTGCGCTATGAATCCGCGATCTGCGTTGATTAGTACATCGACCTTTGAGGTCACTCCGCCGCAACCCCCGCAGCCGCGAACATATCGGCTTCGTCGCTCGCAGCTTCGGCCGCGCCATCATTGGCGACCTTTTTCTTGCGCTGGTCAAAGCTGTCCCAAACTTCGCTGCAATTGGCGCGGGTTGGCGCCTTGGAATATGTCATCCCGTATTGCGCCACATCAATGCGACGTAAAAAGTCCGCCGGAACATCGGTCATAAAAGAAAAACCCCAACCAATACGCCACCACATGGAAGGCGTATCAGTTAGGGCTTCTAAACTATAGTAAATTTAAGCGGTAATTACTCCGCCGCAACTCCGGCGGCCGCGAACATATCAGCTTCGACGGTGGTTTCGGCCGCGCCATCATTGGCGACCTTTTTCTTGCGCCGGTCAAAGCTATCCCACACTTCGCCCCAATTGCCGCGGGTCGATGCCTTTGAATATTCGGTCGCGCGGGTTTCGAAGAAGTTGGCATGCTCCACACCGTTCAACAGCGGGGCGAGCCAGGGCAGCGGATGGTCTTCGACCATATAGATGGGCTGCAGGCCCAGCTGGCCGAGACGCCAGTCGGCGATGTAGCGGATGTAGCGCTTGATTTCCTTCGCCGTCATGCCGGGCACGGGGCCCATTTCAAAGGCAAGATCGATAAAGCTGTCTTCCAGGCGCACGACCTTTTGGCAGCAATCGATAATATCATCCTTCACCGCCTTGGTCAGGCAGTCACGTTCCTTCGTAAAGGCGTGGAACAGCTTGGTAATGCCTTCGCAGTGCAGCGATTCATCGCGCACCGACCAGCTGACGATCTGCCCCATGCCCTTCATCTTGTTGAAGCGCGGGAAGTTCATCAGCATGGCAAAGCTGGCGAACAGCTGCACGCCTTCGGTAAAGCCGCCGAACATTGCCAGCGTGCGGGCGATATCTTCATCATTATCGACGCCGAACTGGTGCATATAATTGCACTTTTCCGCCATTTCCTCATATTCGAGGAAGGCCGAATATTCGCTTTCGGGCATGCCGATGGTGTCGAGCAAATGGCTGTACGCCGCGATATGCACCGTTTCCATGTTGGAAAATGCGGTCAGCATCATCTTGATTTCGGTTGGCTTGAACACGCGGCCATATTTGTCGTGATAGCAATCCTGCACCTCGACATCGGCCTGAGTGAAGAAGCGGAAGATCTGCGTCAGCAGGTTACGCTCATGCTCACTGATCTTTTGCGCCCAGTCACGGCAATCCTCGCCCAAGGGCACTTCCTCGGGCAGCCAGTGAATCTGCTGCTGACGTTTCCAGAAGTCATAGGCCCAGGGATATTCAAAGGGCTTATAGCTTTTGCGGGCTTCTAGAAGGGACATGTACGTTTCCTTGGTTCAAACTGTTTACCTCTCCCGATGGGGAGAGGAGGTAATCTCACTGGCAGGCCAGGCATTCCTCATAATCGGTCTGTTCACCGGCGCTGAGTTCGATCTTGGGTGCATCGGCGGTATTGTCCGCCTCCACCCCGCCGGCAAAGCCTGCGCGCTGGATCGATTTCGACCGGAGATAATAGAGCGACTTGATGCCCAATTCCCATGCGCGGAAGTGGAGCATCAAAAGATCCCACTTTTCCACGTCTGCCGGGATGAACAGGTTCAGCGACTGCGCCTGATCGATATAGGGCGCGCGGTCACCGGCCAGTTCGAGCAGCCAGCGCTGGTCAATTTCAAAGCTGGTCTTGAACGTGTCCTTTTCCTCAGGGCTGAGGAAATCGAGATGCTGCACCGAACCGCCCTTTTCGAGGATGGTGTTCCAGACATTGGTCGAATCCTTCGACTTTCCTGCAAGGATCTTTTCCAGATAGGGGTTTTTGACGATGAAGCTGCCCGACAGCGTCTTGTGAGTATAGATGTTCGCCGGGATCGGTTCGATGCACGCGCTGGTGCCGCCGCAGATGATGCTGATCGACGCGGTCGGCGCGATTGCCATCTTGCAGCTGAAGCGTTCCATCACGCCGCGTTCTTCGGCATCGGGGCAGGCGCCGCGTTCGGTGGCGAGCACCATCGACGCCTGATCGGCCTGTGCGCGGATATGCTTGAAGATCTTCATGTTCCACGATTTTGCCATCGCGCTTTCAAAGCCGAGGCCGCGCAATTGCAGGAAGCTGTGGAAGCCCATGACGCCAAGGCCAACCGAACGTTCGCGGCCGGCGCTATATTTGGCGCGGCTCATCTCGTCGGGTGCGCGGTCGATAAAGTCCTGAAGGACATTGTCGAGCATGCGCATCACGTCTTCGATGAACATCTTGTCGCCATTCCACTCATCCCATGTTTCGAGATTGAGCGAAGAGAGGCAGCACACAGCGGTGCGATCGCCGCCCAGATGGTCGCGACCCGTGGGCAGGGTGATTTCGGCGCACAGATTTGACGTCGATACTTTCAGGCCCAGCTCTTGATGGTGCTTGGGCATCGACTTGTTCACGGTGTCGCTGAAGATGATATAGGGCTCACCCGTGGCAAGGCGGGTCTCAACCAGTTTCTGGAAGAGGCTGCGCGCATCGACCGATCCACGCACGCTGCCGTCCTTGGGGCTAACGAGATTGAACTCGCTACCTTCGCGCACGGCTTCCATGAAGTCATCCGAAACGAGCACGCCATGGTGCAGGTTCAGCGCCTTGCGGTTGAAGTCTCCCGAAGGTTTGCGGATTTCCAGGAACTCTTCAATCTCCGGATGGCTGATGTCGAGATAGCAGGCGGCCGAACCACGGCGCAGCGAGCCCTGCGAAATTGCCAGCGTCAGGCTGTCCATCACGCGGACAAAGGGGATGATGCCGCTGGTCTTGCCGTTGAGGCCTACAGGTTCGCCGATGCCGCGCACGCTGCCCCAATAGGTGCCGATGCCGCCGCCGCGCGATGCCAGCCAGACATTCTCGTTCCAGGTATTGACGATGCCTTCCAGGCTGTCGTCGACGCTGTTCAGGTAACAGCTGATCGGCAGGCCGCGTCCGGTGCCGCCATTTGACAGCACGGGGGTGGCGGGCATGAACCACAATTTGGAGATATAGTCGTACAGGCGCTGGGCATGATCCTGATCGTCGGCAAAGGCGTCAGCAACGCGTGCGAACAGATCCTGATAATTTTCGCCAGGAAGCAGATAGCGGTCCTTCAGCGTTTCCTTGCCGAATTCGGTCAGCAGTTCGTCACGCGATGTATCGGTAACGACATTGAATCGACGCGCGGCGACCGATTTGGAATCGGTACCAGCCTTCGCCTTGGCCTGCGCCTCTGCGACTTCCTTTTCGGGCGTTGCCTTGCTTGCTGCCTGCGGGGTTTCAGTCTTGGTCATTTCTGCTTCGAGCATATCCGTCATATCGTTTTTTCCGGCTTCCTGTGCCAAATCCCTGAAATCCATGTGACTCTTTGCTCCCTTGCTGGTGCCGGCTGCCACCCCTTTCGGCTGCCGACCCCTGATTCCTGAACAGCATAGGCATGTTCGCCTATTGTTCGACTCGAGAGGCAAGCGCCCCTCTTAGCATTTCGCGCTGTCCGCGGGGGAAAAAATTCACGCCTCCGCTCCTTTATTTTGAGCAGAAAACACCCTCCGCAGAATCACCTCCTGCGGGATGAGACACAAATTGTAGGTATGCCCCCTACGGCCAACCGCTATCTATAGTGCCTCAACCGTTTTCAGACGCAAGAGGGTAAATGGTTAATTAACGACTCAGTTCGTCGCTTGCGAGATTCCATTCGTCGCAGCCTCTGCCCTTGCCCGATCAGCGACGCGTGGACTTTCTAGGGCTTGATTGGGACGCAAGCATTTTTGTGGGTGAAGGCAGAAAATTTTTATCCACGATAAAAAATGGATGGGGATAATCAGGCTGCCTACTTGACGCTGGGTGGATCGTTGCAATTGCGTCGCGTCCCGTTTAACGCCCGCCTCATGTCGAACCCAAATCCCACTGACCGCGAACTCGTTGCCGAGCTCGAATCGCTCCTCACCGTCAGCCGGATGGCCGATGGCTGGTATCTTGGCCAGCGCAAGGCCGGCGGGGTCGGGCGCGTCTTTGGCGGACAGGTGATTGCGCAGGCGCTGGCCGCGGCGCAGGATACGGTGGAGCCGGAACGGATCGCCCACTCTCTCCATGCCTATTTCATGCGTCCCGGGGATGAGGATTACGAGATCACCTATCGTGTCGAACGCGATTTCGACGGCGGCAGTTTTTCGACGCGGCGGATCATCGCGTTGCAGCAGGATCGGCCCATCTTGAACATGGCGGCATCGTTCCAGAAACTTGAAGAAGGCTTCCATCATCAGGAACCCATGCCCGATGTGCCGCCGCCCGAGGAGTTGAAGGACGAGGTGCAATTGCGCGCCGAATATGCTGACCGTATCCCCGAAAAAGGCCGCGACCATTTCCTGCGGGACCGCGCCTTTGAAAGCCGTCCCGTCGATCCGCGTGACTGGCTGGGCGGCGACAAGCGCGAACCGGCGCGTCAGGATATCTGGTTTCGCCTGCGCGCCCCTACGGTTAACGATGCCGCAATGCACCGCGCCATGCTGGCTTATCAAAGTGACAGCTGGTTGCTCGGCACTTCGACATTGGCACATGGCGTGACATGGCTGACCCCTGGCTTCCAATCGGCAAGCCTTGACCATGCCGTTTGGCTGCACGGCGATTTCCGCGTCGATGATTGGCTTTTGTACAGCTGTGACAGCCCTTGGTCAGGCCGCGGCCGTGGTTTCAACCGCGGATCAATCTACACCCGCGACGGCCGCCTTGTCGCCACCTGCGCGCAGGAAGGCCTGATCCGCATGCGCACGCCGAAATAAGCACAGACAGCCCCTGTTTAAGGCGCAGGGATATCGTCCGGTAGATCGATATCTTGCAATGTCGCTACCTCGGCCATGATACTGATCGTATCAGCCAACATCCCACGCGCACCCTGATCGCCGGACAGGCCGGTCAATTGCGGCCAATCACTTCGCGCAAATATGGCTGGGGGCATATTGGCCATGCCATTGCTGGAACAATGTGATTTGCCGCTATTGGCAAAGCCTTTCACCAAAGCAGTCAGATGTTGGCCGCTGACATAGGGCATGTCGGCAAGTGCAACCAATATGCCGTCCCAGTCGCTATCTGCCAGTGCCTTTACCCCCAGCGCCAATGAACCGGCCTGTCCAGCCGATGGATCAGGGTTAATGACAAGCCGGAAACCCAGCTGTGACAGTGCCGGATTCAATAGGGTGTTGCGTGTGTTTCCGACCGCCACCATTGCGCCGAATCCCATCGCGGCCAGATTCTCTGCGGCGTGCAGGCCAAGCATTTTGCCATTGAGAGCTACCTCCAGCTTGTTTCCGCCAAAGCGCCGGCTTTCGCCCGCCGCGAGCAGGATGCAGGAGAGCCTAGCGCAGTCCGGCATTGAAGGCGCGGATCATGCCGCCGGTGATTGACAGGGCGATTTCGGACGCGCTGATCGAGTTGATAGCCACCCCTGCCGGGCCTTCGATACGGGAAAGCGCGATCTCATCAAGGCCTGCGGCACGCAGCCGTTCAAGCCGCGCGGCGTGCGACGCCTTTGATCCCAGCGCACCGATATAGGCAGCGGGGGAGGCCAGCGCTGCGATCAGCGCAGGGTCGTCAATCTTGATGTCATGGCTCAGGGTGACAACGGCACTGCGATGATCGGGGCGCAAGGCGACAATCGCCTCATCCGGCCAGCGATCATCAAGGCGGACAGAAGGAAACCGCTCTTCGGTAAGGAAGCGTGTCCGCGGATCGATCACTGTCACATCGATGTCGATCTGCGCCGCGATTGCCGACAGCGCGACGGCAATATCGACCGCCCCGACAATCAGCAGCCGGCGACTGGGGTGGTAGGGATTTTCGAAGAAGGTCTCGCTGCTTTCAGCGCTGATCCGGCTTGAGCCTTTTTGAAGGTCGGTGCTGACGGTCACCACCTCGCCGGCATTGCGGGCGTTGGCTATGCTGTCGAACAATTCGGCTGGAAAGCCGCTGCCCGAAACCGGCTGGACCAGTATGACAATATCACCGCCGCAGGGCAGCCCGGCTTCCCATGCGGAATCATTGGCAACGCCATAGCGGCGCATCTCGTGCCGGCCCGATGCGATCACCTGCGCGGCAATCGCCAGAACGTCGCTTTCAACGCAGCCACCCGATACCGAACCCACGAAGCGGCCATCGCCATGGACCAGCATGTGTGTGCCGACCGGGCAGGGCGCCGAACGCCAGGTTTCGATCACGGTGGCAATGGCCATCGGGGACCTTGCCCAGCGATGTGCCGCCGCAAGGATATGGCGATGATCTGCTGCGCCCTTAGTCATTGCCCCACCTTGTTGCATGGTAAGGGCAGTAGCAAAGCGGACAATCGGTTGCTACAGACAACCTAATCGAAATCTTGAGGAGCATGGGCATGGCGACCAGCCTGACGGTTAATGGCAAAGCGGTTAGCGTGGAGGCGGAGCCTGATACGCCCTTGCTCTGGGTCTTGCGTGAAGATGTCGGCCTTACCGGCACCAAATTCGGCTGCGGCGTTGCCGCCTGTGGCGCGTGCAGCGTCCATATTGACGGTGAACTGACGCGATCCTGCAGTATCGCGCTCGCCGATGTCGCCGGAAAATCCGTCACCACAATCGAGGGGCTGAAATCGACTGATGGTATGTTGCACAAGGTGCAGCAGGCCTGGATTGATGCGCAGGTGCCGCAATGCGGTTACTGCCAGTCGGGCCAGATCATGGCGGCGGTGGCGCTGATCGCCAAGGTCGGTAGCCCAAGTGATGCGCAGATTGACGAGGCGATGACCAATATCTGCCGCTGCGGCACCTATCCCCGCATTCGCGCGGCTATCCATGCCGCCACCGGCAAGGCCGCGAGCGCGGTGAAGGGAGACGCATGATGGCCGACAATGCCAACCCCAATATCGATGAAGCAACTGCTCTTCCCAAAAAGAAGAAGGGCGTGAAGCGTCGCGCTTTCCTGATCGGCGGGCTTGCTGTGGTCGGCGGCGGTGTCTTCGCCCTGCAATATGGCGATTATGCCGCGGCGCGCGATGCGCTTGCGATGACCAAGGGCGGGAAGAGCGGATCCTTCACCGGCTGGCTGAAGATCGGCGAGGATGACCGTATCACCGTATATAGCCCGCATATCGACATGGGCACCGGCAACGGCACCGCGCTGGCGCAGATGGTCGCCGACGAACTTGATGCCGATTGGGACAGTATCAGTGTTGAACATGCGCCGGCGGACAATGCCTTTGCCAATGCCTGGCTTGCCAAGGGTTTTGTCAAGGACATAGCCGGTGTGTCATTGCCCGGCTCGATTGCCTCGCTGATGTCGCGCAACATGGTGAACCAGATTACCGGTGGATCGTCTGCGGTGCGCTTTACCGGACAGATCGGCATGCGCACGCTGGGTGCCGCTGCGCGCGAGGCGCTGGTTACCGAGGCGGCGGAGCGGTTGAAAGTGCCTGCAGGCGAATTGACAACCGCCAAGGGCATTGTGACCCATGTCAAAAGCGGCCGCTCGCTGCGCTATGGTGAACTTGCCATAGCCGCATCGCAGCGCAGCCTTTCAAGCGAACCCAAACTGAAAGCGCCGAAGGATTTTGTTCTGATCGGAAAACCGGTGCTGCGGTTCGACATTCCGGCCAAGGTTGACGGCAGTGCGATCTACGGCATCGATGTGCAGCTTCCCGATATGCGTGTCGCCGCGGTGATGGCGGCCCCCGTACGTGGCGGAAAGCTAGAAAGCGTCGATCCCGCCCCTGCCATGGCGGTTAAGGGTGTCGAAAAGGTCGTGCAGATGGACAATGCCGTTGCCGTCGTCGCCAAGGGCTATTGGCCCGCGCTGAAGGGGCTGCAGGCATTATCGCCGAAATTCTCGGACGGCGGCCATGCCGCCGTTTCGAGCGCGGCGATCGCGGCCGAACAGGACCGTCTAGTGAAGGAGGCTGCTCTGTCGGTCGACGCAAGCGGCGGCAAGTTGGTCGAAGCCGGTTATCGCGCGCCCTATCTCCATCATATGATGATGGAGCCCTTTGCGATGACCGCGCACCGTAAGGGTGACAGCCTCGAAGTGTGGGGCGGCATGCAGGACCCGCTGGCTACGCGCAAAGCACTCGCCGACGCGGCAGGTCTTGATTTCGACAATGTCACCCTGAACACCACGCTTCTGGGGGGCGGCTTTGGCCGAAAATTGCCCGGCGCGGGTACGGATATTGTGCCACAGGTCGTCAAGCTGGCGATGGAATCGCCTTGGCCGGTCAAACTGATCTGGCCGCGTGAGGAGGAAGTGAAGCAGGGCACCTATCGCCCCGCATCGACGATCGCTTTCAAGGCCGCACTCGATGCGGACGGCAAGGTTTCCGCTTGGTCGGCAGCCTTCGCCCAAGCGGCAGGTGGCGAATCCGGGATGAAGCTGATCTACGACATTCCCTCGGTTGAGGTCGAACATGTTGAGCATTCGACCAACATCATCACTGCGGCCTGGCGATCAGTCGAGGCATCGCAGCATGGCTTTTTCCAGGAAGCTTTCATGGACGAACTGGCTCACGCGGCAGGGGCGGATCCTCTGGAGTTTCGCAAGAGCCATCTGGCTGTCGGATCACGCGCCGCCCGTGTGCTTGATGCGGCGGCAAAGGCGTCGGGTTGGGGAACGCCGTTGCCGACCGGCAGGGGCCGCGGCATTGCTGTCGTCGAAAGTTTCGGCACGGTCTGTGCGCATGTGATCGAGGCGTCGGTGAAGGAAGACGGCAACCCGAAGGTGCACAAGGTTTGGGCTGCGGTCGATTGCGGGCAGGTGGTGAATAGCAACAACGCCGAAGCCCAGGTTGCCGGTGGGATCGTTATGGGCCTGTCTGCGGCGATCGGTGAAGAGATCACAATCGACAAGGGCGCGGTCGTGCAATCCAGCTTCCCGGATTACCCGATTATGCAAATGGCTGATGCGCCTGAAATTTTCGTCGAATTTCTGCAAAGCGAAGCGCCAATCGGCGGGCTTGGCGAACCCGGCCTGCCGCCCGCTGCGCCTGCGCTGGCCAATGCACTGTTTGCGGCCACCGGAAAACGCATCCGCAACATGCCGTTCCGCACGCAGGCCGTGGCCTGATTGCACCTGCTGACTGGCCGGGGCCGGGTCGATACCGGCCCCTTGGCTTTTGCACCGCATGATGACCGGCTTTGCCGTGCTGCCGCACTTTCGGGTTGAACGGCGGCGTTCTGTGCGTAAGGGAAGGCCCAAATTCAGCAGGGATTTGCACCATGACCGTCACCATCCGGGAAAATGACATCATCGAAAGCGTCGCCGACGCGCTCCAATATATCTCCTACTTCCATCCAATGGATTATATTCGCGCGCTGGGGGACGCCTATGAAAAGGAGCAAGGCCCGGCCGCCAAGGATGCGATCGCCCAGATCCTGACCAACAGCCGCATGTGCGCAGAGGGGCATCGCCCGATCTGCCAGGATACCGGCATCGTCACCGTGATCGTCAAATGGGGCCAGCAATGCATGCTGGACTCGCACCGCTCGCTGCAAGAGGTGATCGACGAAGGCGTTCGCCGCGCATACCTTCACCCCGAAAACAAGCTGCGCGCCTCGATATTGGCGGACCCTGCCTTCACCCGCGTTAACACCCGCGACAACACGCCGTCGGTCGTCCATCTCGAAATGGTACCGGGCGACAAGGTGAGCTTCGATGTTGCGGCCAAGGGCGGAGGCAGCGAAAACAAGACCAAGTTCAAGATGATGAACCCTTCGGACAGCATCGTCGATTGGGTGCTGGAAATGGTTCCACAAATGGGTGCCGGCTGGTGCCCGCCGGGAATGCTGGGCATCGGCATCGGCGGCACGGCTGAAAAGGCGATGGTGCTTGCCAAGGAAAGCCTTATGGGTGCGATCGATATGGCGCAATTGAAGGCGCGCGGGCCCCAGAATGATATCGAGGCTCTACGCATCGAGATTTTCGACAAGGTCAATGCGCTCGGCATCGGTGCGCAGGGGCTGGGCGGGCTGGCGACGATACTTGACGTCAAGATCATGGATTATCCTACCCATGCCGCGTCAAAGCCCGTTGCGATGATCCCCAATTGTGCGGCCACGCGCCATGCGCATTTCACGCTGAAAGGTGCCGGCCCTGTCTATCTTGAGCCACCCAAGCTGGACGAATGGCCGAAGGTCGAATGGGCGCCCGATAGCGCCGCCAAGCGCGTCCATCTCGACACGCTGACCGCCGCCGATGTGCAGGGCTGGAAGGCGGGTGACCGCCTGCTGCTCAATGGCAAGATGCTTACCGGCCGCGACGCTGCGCACAAACGCATCGCCGATATGCTAGCCAAGGGCGAGGAGCTGCCTGTCAGCTTCAAAGGCCGGATGATCTATTATGTCGGCCCGGTCGATCCGGTGGGTGAGGAAATTGTCGGCCCCGCCGGCCCCACAACCGCGACGCGCATGGACAAGTTCATGGACATGATGCTCGAACAGGGGCTTTTGGGCTGCGTCGGCAAGGCCGAACGCGGACCCGCCGCCACACAGGCAATTGCCAAGCACAAGAGCGCCTATCTGATGGCCGTGGGCGGTGCCGCCTATCTGGTCGCCCGCGCGATTAAGGGCAGCAAGGTCGTTGGCTTTGAAGACCTCGGCATGGAGGCGATCTATGAATTTGAGGTCAGTGACTTCCCTGTGACCGTCGCGGTCGATTCCAGCGGCGAAAATGTCCACACTACCGCACCCTTGGTGTGGAAGAAGAAGATTGCCGAGGAGGGTTTGCTCGAGCCAGCTGAATGATCTGGCTTCCCGCAACTCTGCTTGCTGCGCTGTTTCAGGCTTGGCGAACAGCTGTACAGCAACGGGTGCGTGCAGAGCTTTCGGTCAACGCGGCGGGGCTGGTACGTTATCTTTACGGGCTCCCTGTCGGGCTGGTTTTGCTTGGCCTGTATCTTGTTTGGCGTAATCCTGAGATGCCAGCCATTCACCTCCCATTCCTCGCCTTTTGCGCTGCGGCCGGTTTTGCGCAAATCATCGGTACCAACCTTTTGCTGATGGCATTTGGCTATCGCAACTATGTCGCCGGCACTGCATTCGCGAAGACTGAGGCGATACAGGGGGCATTGATCGCTTTCTTACTACTTGGAGAGACGCTTAGCTGGCTTACGACCTGCGGAATTGCGGTCAGTGTTGCGGGTGTGATGATCGTTGCTGCCGGTGGACAGAGGCTGCGTCCGTCCGACATGATCCAGCCTGCCGCTTTGTGCGGTCTTGGAGCGGGATTGGGTTTCACCATGACCTCGATTTTTGTCAAATCCGCTTCGCTGGAACTTGCCACGTCAGACAAACTGCTCGCGGCGCTTTTGGCATTGGTTGTGGTTCAGGCTTGGCAGACGCTCATGCAGGGCAGTTATGTCGTCTGGCGGGAGAAGGAACAACTGCCGCGCGTGATCGCGACTTGGCGAACCTCGGGGCAAGTCGGGCTGCTTGCGGCATTGGGCTCGGCCTGCTGGTTCACGGGTTTTGCCACTGCGCCTGTTGCCTTGGTACGCGCGGTCGGCCAGATCGAAGTGATTCTCACGCTCGGGTTCAGCCGATTTTACCTGAACGAGGGTCGCAAACCGGGAGAGGTTCTCGGGCTGCTTCTGGTCGGCGTGGGTGTTGCCCTTGCGCTGATTGGCGGTCTTTAGCCCGCGACAAAATCCAGCAGCGCCGCTTCGTAGCGATCGATGCCGACCCGTTCGGCCAATTTGGCGTCGAGCCAGCCTTTTTCGGCAAGGGTCACTTCCGCTGCGGCGTTTGCTTCACCTTCGATGTCGCGGCCGGGCGCTTCGGGGCGAAAGATTTCGGCAAAGCCCGCTTGCAGGTCCAACTGCGCCATCCGCCCAAAGAAGCGGCCGATGGATGGGCTGGTGTTGCGCATGAAACCTTCCAGTTGCTGCGCCCGATCACGGGTTAGGGGCGCATAAGCGGCAAAGCTTTGCAGATGGTTGGCAACGCCCTGCACGAACAGTTTTTGCCATTCAGGGGCGTTTTCGCTATCGAGACAAGCATCCTTGATGCGGAACAGCATGTCGGCCTCTTCGCGTGACACATGCAGCGGAGCGATGCCGCCTGATGCGAATACCAGCCGGCGCAGCAATGCGGCTTCGGCGGCGGTTACGCTGTTCGGTGTGCTATCGCCGTCGCGGGTTGGGCCTTCGCCGCTTATGATGTTTCGTTCGATCTGCTCTAGTGTGTAGAATTTAAGGACATTGGGCAGTTCGACCGCGCGTTCCGAAAGCCGCACCAGCAGCTCCATCTCGGCGGCACTTTCGACCCGGCCGTCGCTATCGACGCCCTCAATCACCCACAGTGCGTCCTTTTCGCTAATATAGCCTTTGGGATCGGTGCCGTTGATCACATAATCACACAGCGCTTCGGTGAAGAATGCGATCCATTCCGGATCTTTGGATTGCGCACCGGAATTCAGCTCGAACAGGGCCTGCGCATCGCTTTGCGACAAGATGCCGTCGCCCCATACCCATTGACGCAGCGAAAGCGTGTCGCGCGCGGTGATGGCGCCACCGGCGCGGATGGCAGATGCAAATTGGTCAAATTGAAAGGTCATGGCAATCCCCTGGGCGTTTGCCCAGAAAGACTAGCCATAAGCGGTTAACTGGAGGTTACGCCCGAAGGGCGATTGCCGCTTATTGCGGCGGCGGTCCACCTGCACCGGCGCCGCCCTGCTGCATCGCGTTCTGCTGTGCCTGCATGGCCGCTTCAAACTGTTCGCGCGAAACGAAATCAGTCAGTTCGACATCAAAGATCAGCATGCTTCCCCCCGGAATGGCAATTGCGCCCGTCTTGGGATCGGGAATGTCGCTTGCGCCATAGCCGATCTCGCTGGGGATCCAGATTTTGTATTTGCCGCCCTTTTGCATCAGTTTCAGCGCTTCGGTGAAGCCGGGAATGCCTCCCGAGACCGGGAACGGCCCCGATGCCGGTTCCTGGAAAATGGTGCCGTCGCGAAGCGTACCGGTGATGGAGATCATCGCGACATCATTGTCGGTCGGCGGTGCGCCCTCGCCGCCACGGATCGTCTGGATCTGCAGGCCCGACTTGGTGACGGTGATGCCATCTTGGCCGGCATTGTCCTTCAGAAACTGTGCGTCGCTGCTATATTCCGAACGGATATCAGCTGTGCCCCACCAGGCAAGTCCGCCGCCTGCCAGCGCCAGCGCCGCAATGCCGACCCAAAATTTGGGGATCGAACCTTTTTTGATCGGCTGGATGGGGACAGTGGTGACGGACATATGTTGTTCCTTGTTATGTTCGGATCGGGGCAGGGGCGGCCCCTAAACAGATGCGGCTCTCTTAACGGCTTTGCGGACAAAAAAAAGAGCGCCCGAACGGACGCCCTGTTTTTTGATCGTTTCAAACCGGATTACCGGTTGCCGTCACGCTCTGCAGCCTTACGCTCCATCTTGCGAGCGCGGCGGATTGCAGCGGCCTTTTCGCGGGCGCGCTTTTCCGACGGCTTTTCGTAATGACGACGCATCTTCATCTCGCGGTAGACGCCTTCACGCTGCAACTTCTTCTTCAGGGCACGCAGCGCCTGGTCCACATTATTTTCGCGAACGATAATCTGCATAAAAAATCCACACTCCGAACTTTTGCCGCAATCGAATCGGCTTGCAGGCAAAAAAACCCGCAGAAAGACTGCAAAAAACAAAAATCGCCGCGCAACAAAGGCGGCGAACCGAGGGGGCCTTTATACCTGCATGGCAGGAATGACAAGAGCGAATGCCGCTTTCCTGCGGGTTGTAAGCAAAAAGCAGCCCGTGCGCAAAGCCTGTATCGAAACTGGACCTAGACGAAAAGCTGGTTTAGCGACGCAAGGCGATGACCAAGCTAACCGTCAACGACCGCCCCGTCGAATATCGCATGGATCCGCAGACGCCTTTGCTGTGGGCGTTGCGAGATGCCTCGAACCTTACCGGTACGAAATTCGGCTGCGGGCAGGGCGATTGCGGGGCGTGCATTGTCGATATTGATGGTGAAGCGCTGCGATCCTGCCTTGTCACGCTGGCAGAGGCCGAGGGCCGCTTTGTTACCACGATCGAAAAGCTCTCGGTTGATCGCAGTCACCCGCTCCAACAGGCCTTTGTCGCGGCGGGCGCGGTGCAATGCGGTTTCTGCACCCCCGGCATGATCATGGCGGCGGCGGTGTTGTTGAAGAAAAACGCCAACCCTACTGATGCCGAAATCGACGCGGCAGTAACCAATATCTGCCGTTGTGGCGTCTATCCCCGGTTACGCGATGCGATCCAGCGTGCGGCACGGGTGATGCGGGGCGAAGCGCGGATTTCGGCCGCACCGCCGCCAGGGATCAATTCCGAAGATGCGGCAGCCGCCGTTCCTGCACTGCGGGCCTTGAAGGACTGACCGGGCTCAGGCCAGCGCAAGCATCGCAGTCAGCGCCCCCAGGCCCACCGACAGATGGACGCGCAGGCGCAGCCATCCCGCCGGCAGTGCGATCGAACGGGCCAATGCAAGGTCGATCAGTGGCGATAGCAGCAGTGCTGCGGCAATGATCCAAAGTGATGGATCAGGCCATTGCCAGCCCCATGTCCAAGGCAGATAAGTGACGAGCGCGATCAGGCTCGGCGCGACCGCCGCGGCAAACAGCCATTTGGGCGGATTGGGCGATGCAATGCCTAGCCCCCACCAGGCCCCGCCGAGAAAGCTGAAGATCAGTGCGGCATAGCCATAGCCGCCCGCCATTGCGATCCAGCGCAGGCTGCCATCGTCAAGCTGCATCAGTACCGCGAATAGCTGGGGCAACAGCCCGGCATAGCCAAACCATTTGGCGGAATCGGACACGGTGCGCGAATTTGTGGTCATGGCTGATGCTTAGACGTGTGCCTGCACGGCCCCAACACGACCTTATGCCTGTAGTGCAGCAGCGCCGTCCGGTTCCTAGTGGGAATAGCAATGGCCAAGACGCTCATCCTCATTCTCGGCGATCAATTGACCCCGAAGATCGCGTCGATGCAGGGCGCAGACCCTTCGGACTGTGTCATACTCATGGCCGAAGTGATGGCTGAGGCCGGCTATGTGCCGCACCATCAAAAGAAAATCGCCTTCCTCTTTTCGGCAATGCGCCATTTCGCCGACGAATTGCGCGACCTGGGGTGGGTGGTCGATTATGTGACGCTTGACGATCCGGCCAATGCAGGTTCCTTGTCGGGTGAGGTGTTGCGGGCGGCCCAGCGTCATGGGGCAATCCGGTTGCGCGTTACCGAAGCGGGCGAGTGGCGGGTGCTGGACGAATTACGCGCGCTTGACGCCGTGCTTGATCTCGAAATCCTGCCCGACAGCCGCTTTGTTGCCAGCCATGCAGAGTTTGATGCCTGGGCAGAGGGGCGCAAGGCGCTGCGCATGGAATATTTCTACCGGGATATGCGGCGCAAAACCGGGCTGCTGATGGATGGCGAGGAGCCAACGGGCGGGCAGTGGAATTTTGATCATGACAATCGCAAACCTGCCAGCCGCGATCTATTGATGCCGCGCCCGCTGCGTTTTGCGCCGGATGCTATAACGGAGGCGGTGCTCGATCTTGTCGAGGCGCGCTTCGCTGGAAATTTTGGTACGCTGCGTCCCTTCTGGTTTGCAACGCGGCGCGCCGATGCCGAGGCGGCGTTTGACCATTTCTTGAAGACTGCATTGCCGCGCTTTGGCGATTATCAGGATGCGATGCTCGCCAATGAGCGGTTTCTTTACCATGCTGTTGTCGCGCTTTATCTCAATTGTGGGCTTCTCGATCCGCTCGCCATGGCGCGCGCGGCCGAGGAGGAATATCGCGCCGGTCGTGCGCCGTTAAACGCGGTAGAGGGCTTTATCCGCCAGATTATCGGCTGGCGCGAATATGTGCGTGGCATCTATTGGCGCGAAGGGCCTGATTATGTGCGCCGCAACGCGCTTGGTGCCACCCGCCCGCTGCCCTCCTTTTACTGGACGGGCGAAACCGACATGGCCTGCATCCGTGGCTGCGTCGAACAGACGCGTGATGAAGCCTATGCCCACCATATCCAGCGTCTGATGGTCACCGGTAATTTCGCGATGCTCGCAGGGGTCGACCCCTTTGCGGTGCATGAGTGGTATCTTGCCGTCTATGCCGACGCCTATGAATGGGTGGAGGCGCCCAATACGGTGGGGATGAGCCAGTTTGCCGATGGCGGCCTGCTGGCGTCCAAACCTTATGCCGCAAGCGGTGCATATATTGACCGCATGTCCGATTATTGCGGCGGCTGCAGATATGAGGTGAAAGCCAAGGCTGGAACATCGGCTTGCCCGTTCAACTATCTCTATTGGGATTTCGTCGCCCGGCATCGCGACCGACTGAAAGGCAACCCCCGCATGGCGCAGATGGTGCGCAACTATGATCGTTTCGCCGAACCCCGCAAGGCAGAGATTGCGGGCGATGCGGCGCGCTTCCTTGGCACGCTGGATGGGGGCATATGAATCGGTTGACGGTCTGGTTTGATGGCGGATGCCCGCTTTGCCGGCGTGAAATTGCGCTTATGCGGCGGCTCGACCGGCTGGGACGGATCGATTTTGTCGATGTGGCGGATGGCGATACCGCCTGTCCGACTGATCGTGAGGCCCTGCTTGCCCGTTTCCATGCCCTCGAAAATGAGCGGTTGCTGGATGGCGCCGCTGCCTTTGCCGCGATGTGGCGTGCGATCCCACTTTTGCGGCCGCTCGGGCTGCTTGCGCGCATCCCGTTCATTCTCTGGCTGCTTGAACGCGCTTATCGGGGCTTCCTGAAAATCCGGCCGAAATTGCAAAGGTGGGCTGCATGACCGACGATCGCTATCGCAAGGTTCCTTCGGCACGGCTGTCGCGGCTGGCGTCCTTCGGGCAGATGGCAGGCGGGATTGCCGGGGGCGTGTTGGCCGAGGGCGTGCGCAAGGTGGCCAGCGGTGAACGCCCGCGCCTCTCGGATCTTTTGCTCACGCCCGCAAATGCAACCCGCGTTGCCGATCAACTGTCGCGGCTGCGCGGGGCGGCGATGAAATTGGGGCAGATGATCTCGATGGATGCAGGCGACCTGTTGCCTGCGGAACTCACGGCAATCCTTGCAAAGCTCCGGGATTCTGCGCACTTCATGCCGCCGCAGCAATTGGACAAGGTGCTTACCGCGCAATGGGGGCCGGGCTGGCGCCGCCGTTTTCGCCATTTCGAGGCACGGCCGATTGCGGCTGCCTCGATCGGGCAAGTGCACCGCGCCACATTGCCCGACGGCCAACTTGTTGCGGTGAAGGTGCAATATCCCGGTATCGCGGCCAGCATCGATGCTGATGTCGATAATGTCGCCAGCCTGCTGCGGGTTTCCGGCCTGCTGCCCGCCAGCCTCGATATTGCCCCGCTGCTGTCCGAGGCGAAGCGGCAACTCAATGAAGAGGCAGACTATCTGCGCGAGGCGGAGCAGATGCGCCGTTATCGCGATCTGCTGTCGCAGCAGCCGGAATTTGTCGTGCCCGCGCCGCATGAAGCATTTTCGGGCGAACGCGTGCTCACCATGGATTTCATCGAGGGCCGGTCAATCGAAACGCTGGAGATCGAGACGCAGGAAGTGCGCGATCGTGCAATGGGTCTGATGCTCGACCTTGTGCTGCGCGAATTGTTCGAGTTTGGCTATATGCAGACCGATCCCAATTTTGCCAATTATCGCTGGCAGTCCGAAAGTGGGCGGATCGTGTTGCTCGATTTCGGCGCGGCCCGCGCGGTGCCGGCTGATACCGTCGCTGCCTATCGCCGGTTGATGCAGGCGGGTCTGGGCGAGGACAAGGCGGCGCTGCGGGCGGCGCTTCTCGATATAGGTTTCGTCGCGCCAGTCACTCTCGAACGGCATGGCGCAGCCCTTGATGCGATGATCGATATTTTGATGCAGCATCTGGGCAAGCCCGGGCTGTTCGATTTCGCCGATCGCAGTTTTGTTGAACAGGTGCGCCGTCATGCTGAAACGATCGTCGCCGACCGGGCGGCCTGGCATGTGCCGCCTGCCGATACGCTGTTCGTCCAACGCAAGGTCAGTGGTACCGCCTTGCTTGCGGTGCGGATGCAGGCCCGGCTGCCGCTGCGCGACATGGTGGCTGCGCGTATCTAGCCTTGGGTATTGCGCCCCTTGCCGGACCGGCAGCGGTCGGAGCAATATTTCACACTGTCCCAATCCCGTTCCCACTTCTTGCGCCAGGCAAAGGGCAGGCCGCAGGCAAGGCAGGTCTTGGTGGGCAGGTCGGATTTCTTGCGCATCTTTGGCATATCAATATTCGATCTTCTGCCCATCCCATGCGTACAGATTGCCGCTGTCGGCAGGGGTAAGTCTGTCGAGCACACCCAGCAGCTTGTCTGCCGAAAAGGCTGGCGTGAACAGCTTTCCCGGCGCGACATTGCGCTGGAAGGGCTGCGACAGCTGGGTATCGACCGTACCCGGATGCAGCGTGGCGACGATCGCTTCCTTGTGCGATCGGGTCAGTTCGATCGCGAGGTTGCGGACTATCATGTTTAGCGCCGCCTTTGACGCACGATAAGCGTGCCAGCCGCCCAGCCGGTTGTCCGAAATCGAACTCACGCGCGCCGAAAGTGCCGCAAAGATCGCACGCCGGTCGCGCGGCAGAAGCGGCAGGAAGTGCTTGGCAATCAGGGCCGGCCCGATCGCATTCAGCGCAAAGGCCTGTGCATAGGCCTCACCGCTTTGCGCTCGCCAGGATTTTTCGGGCTGAACGCCGCCATCATGCAGCATCCCCGTTGCCACAAGGATCAGGTCGGCGCTGCGAATTTGAGTAGCGGCTGCCTCGATGCTCGCCTCATCGGTCAGGTCGAAAGTGAAGGGGTGGATTTTTCCGCCACCCGCCACCGGCCTGCGCCCCCCGGCATGGACGATTGCAACTGCGGGATCAGCAGCCAACTGTTCGACAAAGGCGGCACCAATCCCGCCCGTCGCGCCAAAAACGCAGACAGTAATCGGTGATGGAAATGATTGAAGCATGACACCGCTTTACGCGGCTGGCGGCGGCCGGCAATTCGGGCATTCCCCTGCCTCTGGGTCAGGGGGGGTGGCCCTTCACTGCTCCAACTCAATGTCCCAATAGAGCCAGTCCATCCAGCTTTCGTGCAAATGGTTGGGCGGGAAGGCGCGGCCGCGATCTTGCAATTGCCAACTGGTCGGGCGGATTGCCGCCATGCGCAGCTGCATGTGGGCCTGTGCCGGGGTGCGGCCGCCTTTCCGAAGGTTGCAGGGCAGGCAGGCGGTGGTGACATTTTCCCAACTTGTCTTGCCGCCCAGCCGGCGCGGAACGATGTGGTCAAAGGTCAGATTGTCGCCCGTGCCGCAATATTGGCATTCAAACTTGTCGCGTAAAAACAGGTTGAAGCGGGTGAAGGCGGGATATTCATTGGGCTTCACATATTGCTTGAGCGCAATCACCGACGGGATCTGCATGTCGAGGCTGGGGCTGTGGACGTGCCGTTCATAGCTGGCGACGATATCCACTTTTTCCAGAAACACCGCCTTGATCGCCGTCTGCCATGGCCAGAGGCTCAGCGGGTAATAGCTTAGCGGTGTATAATCGGCGTTTAGGACAAGCGCGGGGCAGTTTTCGGGGTGGCGTGCCCGATCTGCGGCTTGGAATGATCCGGCGTGAAACATGCCTTCTGACCTCTCCCCTATCTTTTGTGGCTTAACACTGTTCCCTCCCTCTCCCAAGGAAGTTACAGCATTTTGACAATTGCTACGCTGAACCGCAGACTATGGCGGCAGGGATTGACGTCAAGAGGGCAAAGACCACCAGATATGGTATTTCTGTGGGTAAAATAGCGGGTATCGAACTATCGCCGCAGCGCGTGGCTGCGACGCGTTTTGCGCCCAGTCCCAATGGCCGACTGCATCTGGGCCATGCCTTTTCTGCGATGTGCGCGCATGATTTTGCAAAGGCCAATGGCGGGCGCTTCCTTCTGCGGATCGAGGATATTGACGGCACGCGCAGTCGCCCTGAACATATCGAAGCGATCCTTGAAGATATGGGCTGGCTGGGATTGGTTCCGGATGGCCCGCCTGTTTTTCAGTCGCGGCGTATTGCCAGCTATCGCAGCGCGCTGGAACGGCTGCAGGAAATGGGGCTGGTGTATCGCTGCTGGTGCACCCGCAGCGAAATCACCGAAGCATTGCGCCATCGGCCAGTGTGCCATGGACCCGATGGTCCCGTCTATCCGGGCACCTGTCGTGGGCGGACCGATGAATGCCATGGCGAATATTGCTGGCGGATCGACATGGCCGCAGCAGCCGAGCGGACAGGGCCTTTACGCTGGACCGACCTTGCCGCCGGCGTACAGCATGCCGATCCGATGCAGTTTGGTGACGTGATCTTGTGGCGCAAGGATGCGCCGGCCAGCTATCATCTGGCCGCAACGCTGGACGATGCGGCGGACGCAATCAGCCATGTCGTGCGCGGGATGGACCTTTTCGCCTACACCGCCATTCACCGTTTGCTCCAGAAGTTGCTGGGGCTGCCCGAACCGCTTTACTGGCACCACCCGTTATTGCTCGACGAAAAGGGTGAGAAACTTGCAAAATCGCGGTTGTCGCAACCGCTGTCGGAGCTTCGAAGCAAGGGCATATCCGGTATCGAATCTATCGGCCAACTGCGGCAGGGAAAGCTTCCGCTTGGAATTACCCGGTCGAGTCCCTAGATGGATTTGCAGAAAAGGATTTAATCATGGCCGCGCTTCTTATCATCGCTCTCATCATCGTCATGGGTCTGGTCGTTTGGGCCGTGGTGCGCGGCTTGCATGCCTTTGCCAATATGGACCCGAATGACGTTGATGAAAATGGCGTGCCGCGCGCACTTGCCCGGCAAAACCAGATGATGTTCGCCCGCGTCAAATGGCAGGCGATTGCGATTGCGATCGTCGCGATCATCGTCGTCGGCGGCGCGTTCGCAGACTGAGCCGGCCGTCATGGTCAAGTTGAACAAGATTTACACCCGCACGGGTGATGCGGGCACCACGGGGCTGGTCGATGGTTCGCGCCGGTCAAAGGCTGATGCGCGAATGCATGCTATTGGCGAGGTGGATGAAGCGAACAGCGCGCTGGGCATCGCGATTGCCGCGCTTGAACGCGCTGATGGTGATGTCGCGCTTGTTGCCGGTCTGCGGCGTATCCAGAATGACCTGTTCGATCTGGGCGCCGATATCGCGACCCCGGGCGATGATTTTACTCCGGGTGAAATGACGCTTCGCATCGTGCAGGGCCAGGTTGACTGGCTGGAAGCGGCGATCGATGCTGCGAATGAACAACTGCCCCCGCTCACCAGCTTCATCCTGCCCGGTGGCAGCGAGGCGGCGGCGGCGATGCACCTTGCAAGGGCCGTTTCGCGTCGTGCCGAGCGGGCGCTCGTATCGGCTGCGGCCGGAGAGGCGATCAATCCGCTCGCGCTTATCTATCTCAACCGGCTGTCGGACTATCTGTTCGTGCTGTGCCGCCTGATCAACAAGGATCGCGGCGGCGACATTCTTTGGGTGCCGGGCGCGTCCCGCTAACCCGTCATTTTGATCCGGGCAGCGGCCGGGTGCGCCCGCATGGCCCCAGCGATTCAAGCACAAAACGATAATCTCCCTGCGCGCCCGCGATTGAGGGCGGTTCGCTGCTTTCGATCAATTTGGAATCAAGGCTGCGTGGCAGGCTGCAGGCGAGGCGATACCATAATAATGTATTGCGCGCCGGGGCCTGAGCGGATTCGTCGATCACATCGCCCGTCGATACCGCCCAGCGCTTTTCCTGGCCGGGCCGGCTTAACACCGAAATCGAAATTGGTTCGCCGCCTGCCGTGCGCAGGAAAATCTGCGTTTCGCTCTCTCCGATCACTGTCCCCGGCGTATGAAATGCGCTGCTGATTGCCGAAATCGCATCTGGTGCGCCCAACAGGACCGCCTCTTTGGTGATCGTACGCACCAACATGTCATTTGCCGCACTCCAATCAACCAGCGCATCGGGGCGCGAAAGCCGCAGCGTGCCCGGAAGGCCCTGTGCTTTGTTGCCGAACAGGAAGAAGCGGCGCTTCTGCAATTTGGGCACCTTTCCCTTTGCGTTCTTGGGAATATCGAGGAGGAAACGCGCCCGTGCGGCAAAGCCATCTTCGCCGCGGATCAGTGACTGGACGTCGGCCTCGACCAGCGATCGCTGTATGTTTGCCGGCACTCCAACCGCTTGGGTTTGGGGCAAAGCTGTGACCTTGCGAATCTGGACATCGAGAATCAAAGGCGACTTCACCACGAGATCGGCAATATCCGCATAGCCTGCGCCCTCTGCAGGCACAGAAAATGTGGTTTGAGCGGGGGCCTGCGCAACCGCATTGGGGGCCAGCAGCATCAGCGCACATGACAAGGCTAAATGGATGGCAAACTGGCTTTTCACCTTGGGTTTCCTTGATATTTTGTTACTTTGTAACATCGTGCCGTGAAAGCAAGGGTCCCACAAGTCTTGAATTGCAAAGGATGAATTGCGGATGAATCGCAATATTCGCATTGCCTGCGGAAAATGGCCTCGCTAAAGCGGCTTAGGAATCAGCCATAAAAAGCAATTTCAAGCGCTGACCATTGGGTGGCATCACGAAGATGAGCTTACCAAGCGGTCGGAGCCTTAATGGGGTAAGTTAGGAGAGTAGTTTCCGCATGGCATATGCTGATCAAGATGGAATGAGTTCGAGCCGACTGGTCTCGATCATCATCGTCGCGCTCCTTCACGCTTTCCTTGGCTATGCACTGGTCACCGGCCTCGCTTATGAGGCGGTGCAGCAAGTCAAGCAGAAGCTGAATGTCGTTGACGTGAAGGAAGAAGAGCCGCCTGAAGAGGAAGAGCCGCCGCCAGAGCCCGAAAAGCAGATCGAGCCGCCGGTAGTTTCGCCTCCGCCGCTGGTCACGACGGTAACGCCGCCGCCGACAGTTCGTACGGTCGATACGCCGCCACCCGCAGCGCCCATCGTCCCCACGGCTGCCCCGCCGGCACCTGCGGCACCGCCGCCGCCGGTTGCAAAGCGTCCTAATCCGCTGCCAAAGGGTAATCCGGGCAACTGGGCGAACACCAACGACTATCCGTCGCGCGCCCTGCAGCAGGAACGTGAAGGCACCACCAGCTTCCGCGTCACCGTTGGTCCTGATGGTCGCGTTCAGTCATGCACGGTCACAGCTTCTTCGGGTCATGCCGATCTCGACGATGCGACCTGCAAGAACATCCAGCGTCGCGCCCGTTTCGATCCGGCACTTGACTCCAATGGTCAGCCCACCTCGGGTAGCTGGTCGAGCCGCGTACGCTGGCAAATTCCGAAGTAATCATTCAGCCCGGCTTAGGGGAGCTTCCAGGCCGGGCTTTTCAATAGTCTATCTGGTTTTTTGAGAGGAAGTAGAAATGTCGATTGTTTTCCTGACTGCAGCTGGTGCCGATCAGGCAGCCGTTGCACAAAAATTTGGTCTTATCCCTGCGCTGAACGAAGGTGGCCCGATAAGCTGGTCGATCTTCATCGTGATGGTGATCATGTCGGTCTTCTCGTTCTACATCATGTTCACGAAGTTGATCGAACAGCAGAAGGTTCTGAAGCAGGCCAAGGAAGTCCAGGCAACGTTCTGGCGCGCAAACAGCCTTGAAGAAGGTGCGGCGAAGCTTGAAAAGAACAGTGCGTTCCGTCAGCTGATCGACGACGGCATTGCTGCCCAGAAGCAGCATGGCATGCTGACCGATCCGGTTGAAGCCCATGACTGGCTGCACGGCGCGATGAATCGTTCGGAAGATTCGATCAACAGCAAGCTCGCTGGCGGCCTGGCATTCCTTGCTACCGTTGGTGCGACCGCTCCGTTCGTTGGTCTGCTCGGTACCGTTATCGGCATCTATTCGGCGCTGATCAAGATCGGTATCGCCGGTCAGGCCGACATCGGCAAGATCGCTGGTCCCGTTGGTGAAGCACTGATCATGACCGCAATCGGTCTGTTCGTCGCGGTTCCCGCGGTGCTTGCCTACAACTGGCTTCAGGCGCGTAACAAGTCGATCGCCCGCAGCATGTCGGCTTTCTCGAATGACGTACTTGGCTACATCACTTCGGATGGCAAGGTGAAGCCCGCAGTTAAGGCTGCTCCGGCTGCCGCTGCCAAGGCTGCTCCGGCCGCTGCCGCTAAGAAGTAAGACACTGGGGGGACGGGTCGTCCGGTCAGGGCGGCCCTCCCCTCGATGACCGCGCCCATGGCCTTGTGTCCGGGTGCGAGCAGTCAGAGAGGAATAGCTAAATGGCAATGAGTACTGGAGGCGGCGGCGAAGACACGCCAATGTCAGACATCAACACGACCCCGCTTGTGGACGTCATGCTGGTGCTTCTGATCGTCTTCCTGATCGCCATTCCCGTGGCCATCCAGACGGTCAAGATGCAGCTCCCTGAGCAGATTTTTGAACCGACCAAGGCAAAGCGTGAAAATGTGTTGCTGTCTGTGACCACGACCGATGTGAACGGCCTCGATCCGGGCGCAGAGGGCTTTCAGGGCGCTAACCCCAGCGGGGAATGCCGCATCTATTGGAACGTGACTCCGGTGGATTCGACCGAATTGGTTGATCGTGCAGCCAAGCATCTGAAGCGTGAATTTGACATCCTCGGCGGCGAAGCTGCCGCAGCGGCTGGCCAGATCACGCCCGATATGCTGCCCGAGGCGCATATTCGTGGTGACGTGAACACGCCTTATCGCTGCATTGGTGGTGCGATCTATTCGATGCAGATGGCAGGCTTTGCCCGCGTCGGGTTCATTTCGACGCCGTTCCCGCCGCTCGATTCGGCTAAATAAGTCCAGCCTCGCAAGGAGCAAATATTATGGCAATGAGTGGTGGCAAGGACGATGGCCAGCCGATGATGGAAATGAACACGACGCCGTTGATCGACGTTATGCTCGTTCTCCTCATCATGCTGATGATCACCATCCCGCCGGTATCGCACGCGGTTGATATCGATCTGCCCGTGCAGGATCCGAACCAGCCTCCGCCGGAAGTATTGATCGATCCGGTGGTCAACAAGATCGTGATCATGCCCAACAGCGAAATCCAGTGGAACGGCACGCCGTCTTCGCTTGATCAGATCGGGCAGTATCTCGCACAGACAAAATCGATGAGCCCCGAGCCGGAACTTCAGTTCCAGCCCGCACCGACTGCGGTCTATGACACTGTGAACGCGACGTTGAACGTCGTGAAGCGCAGTGGCATCACCAAGTTCGGTTTCGTCGGTAACGAACAATATCGCGTCTTCGGCAAGGCGGCCATCGAAGGTCGTTGATCGCAGAAGCTGCAATCGACATGAAAGGGCGGCTCTCGGGCCGCCCTTTTTTTGTGTCGCTAAAGTGGGGTGCTATGGCCCCATCATCCTGAGGTTTCCTTGTATGACGGCCATGGGATGCAGCTGTTGATCCACATGCGTAAGCCGTACGATGGACCTTTGACCGCTGATCCGACAGCCCTATCCGCGACAATGAAACGACATAAGTCGCAGGATGAACCGCAGCGGACCGTAAGCAGGCGGGATGGTAGAGGCGATGAAGCCCTGTTTGCCGATTGATCGGTCAGAACTCGACATTCTACCGGGATGGACAATGGCGGACTATCGCACCGCTAGCGCGATCTCCACGAGCCCTTCCAATGAACGGCCACACCTATAAGCAACTCAGGCGTCGAATTGCAGGCTAGCCAGCCGTGCGTAGAGCCCGCCTGCCTTTGACAGGCTGTCATGCGTCCCTTGCTCGACGATGCGGCCTTGATCCATCACTACGATCCGGTCTGCCTTGCGTACGGTGGCGAGGCGATGGGCGATGACGATGGTTGTGCGACCCTTCATGAGATGTTCAAGCGCATCCTGCACCAACCGTTCGCTTTCAGCGTCGAGCGCGCTGGTAGCTTCATCCAGCAGCAGCAAGGGAGCATCGCGCAACAATGCCCGGGCGATCGCGATCCGTTGCCGCTGGCCGCCCGAAAGTCGCGCGCCGCCTTCGCCCAGATAGGTGTCCAGGCCTTGGGGCAGTTCGCGCAGGAAAGTTGCGGCATTAGCCTGTTCAGCCGCCGCCCAGATTAAGGCGTCATCGGCATTCCAATTGCCGTAACGCAGATTATCGCGTGCGGACGAAGCGAATAGCACCGTATCTTGCGGTACAAACGCCATGCGTTGACGAAATTCTGCCGGATCGGCGCTGGTCAGCGCAACTCCATCAATTCGCACCGTGCCGGCCTCAGGATCATAGAAACGCTGCGCCAACTGGAAGAGGGTCGATTTGCCCGCACCCGACGGGCCGACAACTGCAACCGTCTCCCCCGGCGAGACTTTCAGACTGAAATCATCAAGCGCCGCAACCTCGGGCCGCGTCGGATAGCGGAAACGGACATTCTGATATTCAAGGCTGCCGCGCGGAGCGGGCATTTTGACGGGATTTGAAGGTGCGGCAATTTCGGGCACTTCCTGCAAAAGTTCCGCCAGTCGCGACGCTGCACCAGATGCACGCACCAGATCGCCATAAACCTCGGTCAAGGCGCCGAATGAACCGGCGACAAGGCCGCCATAAAGAACAACTGCGAACAATGTGCCGGCTGAAATAATCCCTTGTGTTACTTGGTCGGTGCCTTCCCACACCAGCAAGGTGATGCCACCAAAAATCAGCGTCATCACCAGTGCGGTCAGGAAGGCGCGCAGGCGGATACGGCGCTGTGCAGCGGCGAAGGTGCTTTCCACCGCGTCGCGGAAGCGTTGCTGTTCCCGCTTCTCCTGCCCGAAAGCCTGCACGATCTTGATTGCGCCCAATGCCTCAGACGCGACGGTGCCGACGCTCGCCACTTTGTCCTGGCTGTTGCGCGATGCCTTTTCCAATCGTCGGCCGAGGAAGACGATGGGCAGCACAACGACTGGAATGCCAGCAAGCAGCCAGATCGTCAGGCTAGGCGCAAGGCCGAACAGCAGGAAAACACCACCAATGCCGATAAACAGATTGCGCAGCGCAACGGAAACAGTCGTGCCTACAATCTGTTCGATGATCGCGGTGTCGGCCGTCATCCGGCTCGCGATTTCAGCGGGCCGATTCTCTTCGAAAAAGCGGGGCGCAAGGCGGAGTAGATTATCTTGTACAGCGGCGCGAATATCGCCAACCACGCGTTCACCCAGCCAACTGACAAAGTAGAAGCGGAAGGCGGTCGAGATGCCGATCACCCCGACAATCGCAAAGAGCAGGTAGAAATAAGGGGCGGGATCGCCGCCATCTTTGATGAACCCCTTGTCGATGATCAGGCGCAAGCCATAAGGAATGGCCAGCGTCGACGATGCCGCCACCACCAGTGCCAGCAAGGCAAAAAGGATCTGTCGCGGATAATCGAGGGTAAAGCGCGCGATCATGCGCAGGCTGCCCAGATTGACTTTCGCCTTGGGTTCCGCTGGCGGTTTTCCGCTATCCGGTGCGTCGGGCATGGCTGCGGTCACATCATTCATGCCGACCGCCTAGCAGGCGCGGCGAGCCGTAACAATTGGCGAGCGAAGCGCTTTGATCTTTTTCTATGGTGCAATGCACAAAAAATGCCTATGTCAGGGTCTGAAACAGGGCCCTTTGATCCAGCGTCAGGCTGCCTTTGGGCGAGACGGGAAACGCACATGCTCTACACCGGATATGATCTTCAGCGCGGCATGCTTGCCGGAATGGGCTGGATCGCGCAGAAACAGGCCGATTTCCTGAATAATTTTAACGCCGCTCCGTTCAACTATGGCGGGCTGACAGGGATCACGGCGTCGGCGCTTGACGTATTCGCCCATTCGGTGATGCCTCGCGGAAAGCCTGGCTTCGGACTCGATTTTGTCGAGGTGGATGGGAAGCATGTTCCGGTCGAGGAACGCAATGAGGCGCGTAAGCCCTTCGGCCAGCTCAAGCATTTCGTTTATGAAGGCAGCGAGGCCAAGCCGCGCCTTTTGATCTGCGCGCCGATGTCAGGCCATTTCGCGACACTGCTGCGCGGCACGGTCGAACGGATGCTGCCGACACATGATGTTTATATCACCGACTGGAAAGATGCGCGCGATGTACCGCTGACTGGCGGCGGTTTCGACCTTGAGGCCTATATCGACTATCTGATCGAATGGCTGGAACATATCGGTCCCGATGCCGGTGGACGGGGTGCGCATATGCTCGCAGTATGCCAGCCTTCGGTTCCCGCCTATGCGGCAGCCGCGATCATGAGCGCAAAGGATCATCCGCTGCGTCCGCGTACATTGACGATGATGGGTGGTCCGATCGACACGCGCGAGGCGCCGACTGCGGTCAACGACCATGCCACCCGCCGTCCGCATGACTGGTTTGTGCATAATGTGATCGCGACCGTGCCACCTTATTACAAGGGTGCTGGTCGACGTGTTTATCCGGGCTTTCTGCAACTGGCCGGTTTCATGTCGATGAACCTTGGCAACCATATGATCAGCCATTGGACAATGTTCCAGAATCTGGTCGAAGGCGATGGCGACAGCGCCGAGCGGCACAAGGAATTTTACGACGAATATCGCGCGGTTTGCGATATGACGGCCGAATTTTATCTGCAGACCGTCGACGTCGTGTTCCAACGCCATCTGCTGCCCAAGGGCGAGTTTAATTATCGCGGGCGTCTGGTCGATCCTGGTGCGATCCACGATATTGCTCTGCTTGCGATCGAAGGCGAGCGTGACGATATTAGCGGCCTTGGCCAGACCAAGGCGGCGCTGGACATAGCAACCGGCTTGTCAGACAAGCTGAAACATTATCATATGGCCCCCGAAGTCGGCCATTATGGCATTTTTAATGGCAGCAAATGGCGCGATAAAATCGCCCCTGTCGTCGAAGACTGGATCCTCGCGCATAACGCCTGATCCCAACGGAGGCTCTAAACTCCCGGTTTGCTTGTCGAAACCTGCTCCTGTGGTTACGGAAAAGAACGGGCCCGCCGGGGGAGGTGTAAGATGAAATTGCAGATCACGGCTATGGTGGAACGTTGGCCCGTTGCCGGCCAGTTCGTGATTGCGCGGGGCGCGAAAACCCATGTCGACGTTCTTGTCGTTGCCGTGCGTTGCAATGGCGCGGTTGGCATGGGCGAAGGTACCGCCATTTATTACCTACAGGAAACCGCGGAAAAAGGCGTGTCGCAAATTGAAGGCGTAATGGAAGTGCTTTCCGGCCTTGAACCTCGCGCTGCACGTGAGGCGTTACAGCAATTGCTTCCCCCCGGTGTCG
Source organism: Sphingobium sp. (assembly GCA_035196065.1). Lineage (NCBI taxonomy): Bacteria > Pseudomonadati > Pseudomonadota > Alphaproteobacteria > Sphingomonadales > Sphingobiaceae > Sphingobium > Sphingobium sp. Next base: position 83,065 of record CP136575.1, on the reverse strand, counting down.
CCCGCAATGCGCTTGATTGTGCCTTGTGGGATGTTGAGGCCAGCCTCGCCGGCAAACCGTTATGGCAATTGGCAGGGTTGGTAGCGCCGCCTCAGCCGCTGCAGACTGCCTTTACCATTTCATTGGGCGAACCTGACGTGATGGAGGCCGATGCGGCAAAGGCGTCGGCGCGCGGTTTTGGCCTGCTCAAACTCAAACTCACCGGCGAGGGCGACCGGGATCGGGTTGCGGCGGTGCGCAGAGGCGCACCTATGGCGCGATTGATTGTTGATGCCAATGAAAGCTGGGGCGGTCTTGATATTGAGGCAGAGGCCCATGCTCTGGCGGCGCTGGGGGTCGAAATGATCGAACAGCCGGTGGCGGTGGGGCAGGAGACGCTGCTCGATGGCGTGAGGGCCCCTGTTCCATTCCTTGCCGACGAAAGCTGCCAATCACGCGCAGAGCTTGATTTGTGCGCGCGCCATTTTGACGGCATCAACATCAAGCTCGACAAGACCGGCGGGCTGACCGAGGCCTTGGCTTTGGCGCGCGAGGCGCAGGCGCGCGACCTAAAACTGATGGTCGGCTGCATGCTCTCCACCAGCCTTGGCATCGCACCCGCATGGCTTGCGGCACAAGGTGCGATATGGGTCGATTTGGATGGGCCCGCCTTGCTGGCGCGCGATCGCGAAGATGGCTTTACCTTCGAAGGCGGGAAGATAATTCCCGCCTGAGCAGGACATCTCAAACCGCGTCGAGATATTCGATTTCGGGTGCACCGGCGAGGCACGCGCCCAGTTTCGGGCCAGCGGCGCGGAAATAATCGCTCTTGCCATGCGCGTCGAGTGCAGCCTGATCGGCATAGCATTCCAGCACGCGATAGACCTGCGCATTGGTGCGCGAACGGGTAAGGGTATAGAAATGGTTGCCCGGCTCATTCGCCCGCACCGCTGCCGAAAGTTCTGCAAACACCGCTTCGAATTCGGCATTCTTGCCTTCTGCTACGGTCAATGTTGCGACGACGCCAATTCCGGCCATTTCTGATTCCTCTCGATAAATGATGGTGGGCGCAGGGTTTTGACCGCTGCGCCCGTCTTCTTGGTTACAGGACTTCGAACAGTCCGGCTGCGCCCTGGCCGCCGCCAATGCACATCGTTACAACGACATATTTGGCGCCGCGACGCTTGCCTTCGATCAACGCATGACCGGTGCAGCGTGCGCCCGTCATACCGAAGGGGTGACCGATCGAGATCGAACCACCGTTGACGTTGAGTAGTTCGTCAGGAATGCCGAGCTTGTCGCGGCAATACAGCACCTGCACAGCGAACGCCTCATTCAGTTCCCAAAGGCCGATATCATCCATCTTAAGGTTGAAGCGCTCGAGCAGCTTGGGGATCGCGAAGACGGGGCCAATGCCCATTTCATCGGGCTCGGTGCCGGCGACCGCCATGCCGACATAGCGGCCGAGCGGGGTCAGACCGCGCTTTTCGGCAACCTTGGCTTCCATCAGCACACTCGCCGAAGAGCCGTCGGAGAGCTGGCTGGCATTGCCTGCGGTGATGCAATGACCTTCGCCCATCACCGGCTTCAGGCTGGCAAGCCCTTCAAGCGTGGTTTCGGGGCGGTTGCAGTCATCACGGTCGGCGGTGACTTCCTTGTAGGAAACTTCCTTGGTTTCCTTGTCCACGATAGCCATTGTGGCGGTGCAGGGCACGATTTCATCGTTGAACTTGCCCGCCGCCTGTGCGGCAGCGGTGCGCTGTTGCGACTGGAGCGAATATTCGTCCTGATATTCGCGGCTGATATTGTAACGCTTGGCCACCACTTCGGCAGTGCCGATCATAGGCATGTAAATGTGTGGGTGCATTTCCAGAAGTTCACGATCAGGCTCAACAAACATCTTGCCGCTGCCGACTACCTTGGAAATGCTTTCAACGCCGCCGGCGACGCAGATGTCCATATTGTCCACCAGAATCTGCTTGGCAGCCGTGGCGATGGTCATCAGGCCCGAGGAACATTGACGGTCAATGGTCATCGCGGGGACGGTTACCGGCAGTCCGGCCCGCAGCGCAGCAAGGCGCGCGACGTTGCCGCCGGTCGAGCCTTGCTGCACAGCAGTGCCGATCACGACATCGTCGATTTCCGCGCCTGAAAGGCCAGCACGTTCGACGGCAGCCTTTATCGAAAATGCGCCAAGGGTGGCACCGGTGGTGTTGTTGAAAGCGCCGCGCGCTGCCTTAGTCAGCGGGGTACGGGCGGTGGAAACAATAACTGCGTCGCGCATGGAAGAATTCCTTTCGATAATTTACTCTCCTGTATGAAGGAGAGGAGCGAGACTATTGAGCATAGCGAACTAATCGCAGCGGCGAGGGACCTCGCCCACTTCGCCTAAGGAATAAGCTCCCTAGGCTGCATATCCTTTCCCGCTTGAGGGAGGGGATGAAGCGACCTCAAACAAAAAACTGGGTGATCCATTCGGCGATGCAGGCGGGCTTTTCCTCGCCTTCGATTTCCAGCGTGTATTCAATCGTCTGCTGCCACTGGCCTGGACGCTTTTCAGCAAGTTCGAGCAGCTTGAAATGGCCGCGCACGCGCTTGCCCACGCGGACCGGGGCAAGAAAGCGGGTTTTGTTGCCACCATAGTTGACGCCCATTTTTACGCCGTCGATCCGCGGGCAATCCGATTTCGCCATCAAAACGGGCAGCAGCGAAAGCGAGAGGAAGCCATGGGCGATGGTGCCGCCGAACGGGGTCATCTTGGCCATTTCCTCGTTCACATGGATGAACTGGTGATCGCCGGTGGCATCGGCGAATTTGTTGACCATATCCTGATCGATCAACATCCAATCCGAACTGCCGATGACTTCGCCGACCCGGCTTGCGAGATCGGCAGGGGTAACTCCGCTCATGTCCTGCTCCTTATTGGTGGAATTTGCGCGGGGTTCTGCGCTTTTCTGCCGCAATTGACAAGTCTTGCCATTCGAAGCGGCGCTGACCCTACGTCATCCGATCAAGCAAGGCTTTGCGGTCCGCGAATCAGCCCTTGGTGCGCCCCTGCGAAACCGGCTGGGGCAGCGGGGCATAGGGCATTACATAGCTTCCGTCGGGCGCTGCGGTGAAGGTCGTTTGTGTCGGATAGGCGAACAATATGTCTTCGTCGCGGAAGCGTTCGAGGATGGTGAGCCCGACATTATGCCGCGTGGTAAAGGTCTCTTCGAAATCGTCGCTCCGCACATCGAAAACCAGTTCGAAATCGATCGAGCTAGGGCCGAACCCGACAAAACCGGCGCGCACAAATTCTTCATTTTCCGCTTCCACAATCGCGCGCAACATGGCGGGGATGCGCCGGGCCTTTTCCGGCGGGGTTTGGTAAATCAGGCTCAGCCGATAGGTCGTCCGGCGAAAGGCGGTGGTTGTGTTATTGGTGATTTCCTTGTCGAGCAGCTTGCTGTTCGAGATGATCTTTTCCTCACCTGTCACGGCACGCAGCCGGGTGCTTTTCATCCCGATGCGTTCCACCGTTGCGGTTGACATGTCATAGCTAATGGTATCGCCGCGCTTGAATGGCCGGTCGAAGATGATCGAAATCGCCGCGAACAGATCCTGAAAGATTCCTTGTGCGGCTAGGCCGATAGCAATGCCGCCAACGCCAAGACCTGCGATCAGGCCGGTGACATTGACCCCCAGATTGGCGAGAATGACGATGGCAGCGATGGCGAACAGCGCGAAACTGACCAGCAGGCGGATCAGCACCATCGCGCTGGCGAGTGTTTCATGTTCCCCGCCGCTTTCGCCGGCACGCCGTTCGATCATGCCCAGAATGATCTCGCGCATCCAGATGGCGACCTGCAGCGCGGCGGCGATGGTGAACAATATGTCGATCGTCCGTGCAACGGGGTGGGGTGCGTTGGCATAGCCATTGACCAGTTCCGCAGAGACCATGATGCGAAAGAATATTCCGGTGCGGGCAAAAGTGCGCGCGGCAATCGTCGCCAGCGCGCCATGATCCTCGCTTTTCCTTACGATACGCGCCGCCCGCCGCCGCAGCCAGCTGAGCACAAGAAACACGATGATCGCCGCCGCCGTCGCGATCAGCAGTTCGGGCAGATTGTTGCGCACCCAGTCGGTGATTAACTGTCCATAGGCCTGAATACGCGGCACAAGTTCGGTTGCGGTATCCGGGGTTAGTTTGGGATCGGGTAGGGGCATGTCCTTGATCTAGTGCCCAGCCATGCCTGCGACAAGCCGTCAGTTGGGCCGCCAGGTGGGCCGTCAGGCGGTATTGCCGCTTTCCTTGGATACAAGCCGCTGGTTACGGATTGGCATCCATGCTGCTTCGCCGCGCCGCCGCGCAAGATAGGTGTCGAGCCCGATCTGCATTCCGACCAGCATATAGACAAAGGGCTGGAACGCGATGCCGACAAAAAGCGAACCGACCAGATAGATTATCTGCGCGTTTTGCAGCGCGCGAGCCAGCGGTGCCACCCAAGTCTCGTCCGGCCGGTTGCGCTTCCTATAGATGCGGCTGATCACTTCCATCCGCCAGACACCGCCTACATGGATGATCAACCAGATGATCAGTCCCGGAAAGCCCTGCTCGCCGAGCATCTCGAAATAGCTGCTATGATAGGCGCGCGCCTGATCGACAATCTCTCGGCTGTCGACGGCCCCTGTGTCAAAACCATTTTCGTCGACGACCGGCAGTTCATAGCGCACCTTGTTTATGCGATACGCATCAAAGCCCCCGCCAAAGGGGTGTTCCTGGACAAACTCCCACGTCCATTTCCATACTGCAAGCCGCGTTGCCGCTGATTCATCTGTTTTATATTCGCGGATCGTCTCCATCCGGTCGGAAAAGGCCGATGGCAGAAAGGGAATGGCAGCCGCGCCCACCAACACTGCCGCTGTCAGATAGAGGAAACGGCGCTTGGTTTGGCGGATGAACAGCACTGCCAGCACAGCGATACAGACGAGGCCCGTGCGCGCCTGTGTCCCAACAGGGATCAGCAAGGCGGCAAAGACTAGCGCGCCCGCATAAACCCGCACCTTCCAGTCAGGCTTTATGATCGTGCCATGCCGCGCCAGCCAGACGATTAGCGGGATGATCGCAATCGCGACGCAGCTGATGATGCTGCCTTCATACAGACCCGCATTGTCGTCGATCAGCAGTACCAGCGAACCATATCCGCCACCGCCTAACACCGTCTTTACCCCGCCGGTGACGATCAATGCCGATGCCGACAGCACCATGACAAGCGCCAGCGCCTCGATCCGCAAACGTGTCTTCAATAGCAAGGGTAGAAAGGCGGCAAAGACCAATGCCTTCCAGACCCAGCCCCATTTTTCCTGAGCTGCCACCGGCTCGATCGCGACCGTCGTGGTATAGCCGCAATAGACGATCAGTACGACCAGCAACGTCCAGCGCGGCGATATTCTGACATCGCGTTTCTCGTCGCTCACCAGAAAACCGAGAACGGCGAGGCTGAAGGCGACAAGTGAGATCGACAGCGAGTTGAGCATGAAATAGCTCAGCCGTTGTGGCGCGACGATATCGATATAGGCATAAAGCAGGGTGAACAGAAACGGCCGCTTGAACGCAAGCAGCATCAGAAGGCCGATATAGCCGACGAAGAAAAGGTCACGCATCGGGCGGCGTTACTTTGTTGCGCGATTGGACTGCGCGGCGGGCAATGCCGAATCCTTGCGGTTCGGGATCACGCTCGGGCGGCGGCTCTACGTTCAGGTCTTCGCGCCGGCTGAGCAGCCAGAAGGCAAGCAGGATCAGGCTGTGGCTCAGCAATATCGATAGATTGTCGATCATTCGAACGCGGCCCCTGCCAACCCGGCGATGGCCGGACATAGCGCTAAATTGCAAAATCGCGAAAAACTTAACTCGAGGAGGGTTGACGCCCCGTTAAATATTCTGCGCCTATGTGCAGCTTATGGTTCGCATCCTCCACGTTCTTGACCATAGCCTGCCGCTGCACAGCGGGTACACCTTTCGCACGCGCGCCATTATGAAGGCGCAGATTGCGGCAGGATGGGATGCGCGCGGGTTGACCGGATTGCGGCAATATCAACATGGCCAACAACCCGAATCGTTTGAGGAAGAAGCCGAGGGGCTGCATTTTTATCGCACGCCTGCGACCCAGTCCGGCTTGCCGCTGCTGCGCGAATGGCGCGAGGTGCGCGCACTGGAAAAGCGGATCGTCGATCTGCACCGTGCCTGGCCCTTTGACATTGTTCATGCCCATTCGCCCGCGCTCAACGGGCTGGCCGCAGCGCGGGCTGCCAAAAGGCTGGGCTTGCCATTTGTTTATGAAATCCGTGCCTTTTGGGAGGATGCGGCGGTGGGCAATGGCACCGGCCGGGAAGGTTCGCCACGCTATCTTCTGACCCGCGCGCTCGAAAACCATGTCGTTGCGTGCGCAGACCATATTGCTGTGATTTGCGATGGGCTTCGGAGCGATCTTGTGGCGCGCGGGGTTGCCCCCGAACGCATATTGGTTTCACCCAATGGTGTCGACATGGCGATGTTCGGTCAGCCACCGCCACGCGATGCAGCGCTTGCCGCAGAGCTTGGGCTGCAGGGCAAGGATGTGATCGGCTATATTGGCAGTTTCTACGATTATGAGGGGCTGGACGATCTTGTCGACATGATGGCCCGGCTGAAAGGCGCGGCGAGCGCGGCGCATCTTTTGCTGGTTGGCGGCGGTCCGATGGAGGATGCCCTGCGCAGGCAGGTTGCGGCATCCCCAGTGGCAGATCGTATCCATTTTGTCGGCCGCGTGCCGCATGTTGAGGTCGAACGCTATTATAGCCTGATCGACATCCTCGTTTATCCGCGCAAATCGATGCGGCTGACCGACCTAGTGACCCCGCTGAAACCGCTTGAGGCGATGGCGCAGGGCCGGCTGGTAGCGGCGTCCAATGTTGGTGGGCATAAGGAGCTGATTGCTGACGGGGTTACGGGAACGCTTTTTCCTGCCGACGATCCTGCAGGCGCAGCCAAGGCAATTGATGCCTTGTTTGCAGACAGGGCCGTTTGGGAGAAGAGAAAGGCGGATGCCCGGGCCTTTGTTGAAAAGGAACGCAATTGGCAGAATAACATAATATGTTACGAACCTGTTTACCATTTGCTGCTAGCCCGAGGCAAACGGGGCTAGGATTCGGCGTTTTGCGCCTGTTTTTGCCCGATGATAACAGGGTTAGAATATGCCGCTTGACCGCAAGATTGATAACCAGATGCGCGCATGGATATTTGCTTTTGTCGGATCGGCGATTGTTGCCGTCGCGGCGATGTTCGTGCCCGTTCGTGTGTGGGAAATGATTACGGGATCGACCGGCATTTCCGAAATGGTTCCGGTCGCGGCTGCACCTTTGGGTGACAAGGCCCGCGCGCTGATTGCATTCGGTCTGGGCGCCGTAACCTTCATCATGCTCGCGGCACAGACATTGCGCCGTCCGGCACGCAGCCGTTCTGTGGCGGATGTTGCCGACGATGTTGTCGCCAACGAACCGCGCATGTCCAGCTGGAATGATGCGGTTTTTGATCTGACGGAGAAGGCCGATCCTGAACCAAGCCCCTCGCTCGTCGCGCGCCTGCGTGGAAAGCTGGCGGCCTGGGCCGAGGCGCGGCGCGACAGCAGCGCAATTGTGACCCTTGAGGATCTGCCGAAATTGCGTGCCAGCGATGCCCATCCCGATGCGCCGCCCCGCCGCCCCTTCTCGGCTGGTCGTGACCTTGAGGCGTTGGCGGCCGAAGGCGAACCGGTCAGCACCGTCTCGATGTTTGCGCGTGAAGCGCAGGCAATTTCAGAGGCGCCAATTGCTCCAGAAGCCCCTGAAGCATCCATTGCCGAGCCGATTGCCGAAGACGAACCGATGCCGCTGGTCGACGACAGTCTTGATGCCGGTCTGGAAGCCGAATTGATTGAGGCTGCCGCCATTGCTGAAAGCGGAGAGCCGCATGAAGAGCAGTTGCAGGCCGCAGCAGGCATCTCGCCCCACCATGATATTGCGGTTGAGGCCGATGCGCCTGTCGCAGTCGAAGCCGAAGTTGTGGCGCCCCATGCTGACGATTTGCTGGCAACCATGGTCGACCGGTTGGAAGCTGCGCTGAATGCGCGTGATGCCGAACTGGCGCGGATCGAGGCGCTTGCCCGGGAACTGGCTGCAAGCCAAGCCGTGCCCACTCCGCAGACCGGCGCTCTAAACGCGATCGAAGCTGAAACGGTTGCGGTGTCGCGCCCGGCCCGCGAAACGATGCTGGCTGACGTTTTCGTTCCAGACAATGCCGAGGAAATGGACCCGGCGCTGCGGTCGGCCCTTGAAACGCTGCATCGCACGCATTCACGCATGCACTAGGCTGGCCACCTCGTTCGGGTAGTGCGCTTGGCAATCTTCCGGTTGTGTCATCCACGCGCAAGGCTGCGTTTCTGCATCATTTTGGAACAGCTGGGCAGACGGCGCGCAATTTACATGCGCCTTCATGGCAGTCCTTTGAAAAAAATGTTAAAGACAGCTTAACCACCGAATTGCGCATGGGGTGCGCTTTTCGGTGTCTAAGGAGCTGTTGACCATGAAAAAACTCGCAATTGCTGGGATGTCCGTCGCGGCAACTTTGGCACTCGCACCCGCAGCGCATGCGAGCGAATCGTTTACGATCAGGAACGATGCCGCCAAATCCGCTTTGTTCGACGCCGTTTATGAAGGGCGCAAGGGCAACCGGCAGCCGGTTGCAGGCACGCCTGTGCCGCGGCCCTATGTCGTCCAGAACCGTTGGGGCCACAATATTGGCGGACGCTGGTTCGCCGGATTTTATGCACCGGGCGGCTGGCAGGGCTATCGTGCGCCTTACCGTGGATTTGTTCTTCCCGGCTATTGGGTGAACCCTGCTTATTCGATCAGCAATTACCGCGTGTTGGGCCTTCCTGCGCCAAGCGCGGGCTGGGGTTGGTCGCGCTATTATGACGATGCCGTGCTGCGTGACCAGCGTGGCTATGTGCAGGATTACCGCCCTAATCTCCATTGGGACGAATATGGCTATGCCCCCGAAGGAGGCCGTTATGGACGGCCCGATTATGGCCCGTCCATGGGTGCGGATCGCAGCATCTACGACATGGGTGGAGCGCCGACCTATACCGGCGACGATGGTGTGCGGTACGATTATCAGGGCCAGTGGACACAGGGCCGTTATGTCGATTCCGATGGCCGTGTCTTTGAAGGCCAGTGGAACGGCACCGTTACGCGCCAGGGTGAAGGCAATGCCGGACCGGTGCGTGCAGGCGCGCCTTATCCGGTGCCTCCGCAGTCGGGTGCGCGCGGCTATCCTATGGCCCCCGCCTATGCCGTGCCCTATGGCTATGATCGTTATGAACGTTGCCTTCGCACAGAAGGTGTGGCTGGCGCTGCCATCGGCGCGGTGATCGGCGCTGTTGCCGGAAACCGCATCGCCGGCCGGGGCGATCGCACAGCAGGGTCGCTGATCGGTGGTGGACTTGGCGCACTGGCGGGGCTTGGCGTCGAGAAATCGATGAAGAAATGCCGCAAATATCTGCCCGATAGGGAGGCAAGTTATGCACCCGCGCCCGGCTATCCCGTCACTGGTTATCCCGAAACGGGCTATCCACAGCAGCAGGGCTATTATCCCGGCAGCTATTATTACTCCGGCCAGCCTGTGGTGACTACGATCACTATATCGCAACCCGTGACCACCACCACCGTCACCGAAGAAGTTTATTATGAAACGGTTCCGGTGAAACGCAAGGCGGTCCGCAAATGGAAGCCCAAGCCGAAGCCGCGCTGCGTTTGTCGCTAAGCATATAAAAAACCCCGCTGCGGCGGGGTTTTTTTCATGTGATCAGGGTTGGATTAACGGATCAATTCGCCCTGTTCCTCGTCGCCAAAGGGCACCCAGCCATCGGGGCTCAGCTTTTCGAGCGGATGATAGCGGGTCTTGTATTGCATCCGTTCCGCGCCTTCGACCCAATAGCCGAGATAGACGTACGGCAGGCCCGCCGCCCGAGCGCGCAGGATATGATCGAGAATGATGAAATTGCCTAGGCCGGGGCGGTTCGCCGCTTCCGCATTGTAGAAGCTGTAGACCATCGATAGCCCGTCCGACTGCTGATCGGTGATGCAAGCACCCACAAGTTCGCCCTGCGCACCGTAACCGGCCGGCAGGCGATATTCGACGACATGGCTGCGCACCGGCGTCTGTTCCACCATGTCGGCATAATCCATATCGTCCATTTCAGCCATGCCGCCGGTGGGATGCCGCTGTTTAAGGTAACGGCGCAGCAATTCGAACTGCTCGCCCGTCGACCAGGGACGGCAAGCACTGACCTGCAGATCCGAATTGCGCTTGATGATCTTTCGCTGCGTTGCGTTGGGAACGAACTGTTCGGTCAGGATGCGCACCGGGATGCACGCCTTGCAGTCGACACAACTGGGCCGATAGGCGACATTTTGGCTGCGACGAAAACCGATGCGCCCAAGCGCTTCGTTCAATTCACTGGCATGTGGTCCGTTCAACTCGGTGAAGACCTTGCGCTCCGTTTTGCCCGGCAGATAGGGGCAAGGCGCAGGATTCGTCACAAAGAAGCGCGGAAAGCGAACCGGAGCGCTCATGAGATTACGACCTTTTCCCTACTTGTTTATTGCTTATTGCTTGACCTATTTATGACAACTCATTTCGATAGTGAAAAGTCTGTTTACCATCAAAATGCGGTATGCGAAAAAACTATCCGGTGTCAGTTCAGTTCGACTCGCTCGACTTTGTAGCCCGCCACCTTCAGTCCATCTACAAGGCCCTGCAACTGCTCAGCGTCGCGCGCTTCGCATTCAATGTCGGTGATCAACCCCTTTGCGGGCAGCGTCGTAAAGATGCGTTGGTGATAGATTTCGATGATGTTGACATTATGCTCGTTGAACAGACGCATCACCTTGTAGAGCGCGCCGGGGCGATCCTGCAATGTGATGCGCAGCCGCGCCAGCCGGCCCGAACGGGCAAGGTCGCGCAGCAGCACATTGGCCAACAGGCGCGTGTCGATATTGCCGCCGCACAACACCACCCCAACATTCTTGCCGCGGAATTTTTCGGGATAGGCAAGGACAGCCGCAAGACCCGCCGCGCCCGCGCCTTCCACCACAGTCTTTTCGATCTGCAGCAATAGGCTGACCGAAGTTTCAAGCTGCGGCTCGGATACCAGGACGATATCGTCGACCAGACCCTTGATCACCTGTGACGTAAATGCGCCGGGTTCTTTTACGGCAATGCCTTCGGCAAGGGTATCGCCTTCGCATGGCAATTGTAGCCCGTTGAGCAGCGCATACATGGACGGATAGAGTTCCGCCTGAACGCCGATCAGTTCGATATCGGGGCGCAGGCCGCGCGCTGCGGTCCCCATACCCGACAGCAGGCCGCCGCCGCCGATCGGCACGACCAGCGTATCGATTTCGGGCGCTGCCTCCAGCATTTCTAGTGCAACGGTGCCTTGGCCCGCCGCGACCTTTGGATCGTCAAAGGGATGGACAAATGTCAGCCCCAGTTCCTTTTCCAGAAGACGGGCATGTTTGTAGGCGTCATCGAATTTTTCGCCTTCCAGCACTACTTTGCCGCCGACCGCCTCGGTCTGCATCACCTTTACCGTGGGGGTCGTCTTCGGCATCACGATTGTCACCGGGACGCCCAGCCGGGTACCATGATAGCTGAGGCCCTGCGCATGATTGCCCGCCGATGCTGCGATCACACCGCGTTTGCGCGCTTCTTCTGGCAGTTGGAGCAACGCGTTCAACGCGCCACGCTCCTTATAGGCTGCGGTGAATTGCAGGTTTTCAAACTTTAGAAAGATGTTTGCGCCGGTCAGATTTGACAGGGTCTGGCTATGCAGCGTCGGCGTTTCGATAATGGCATCGCGAATCCGGTCGTGCGCTGCACGGACGTCGGCAAGGGAAAGAAGTTCGCTGGGTGATTGATCGGCCATAGGTGTTTTAACCTATCCTATCTGGCGCAAGCTGAAAACAGAGATTAAGGCACGGTCATGGCAAGAATAGCTTTTATCGGCCTCGGGGTCATGGGCGGCCCGATCGCCCGGCACCTCGGCAAGGCCGGACATGAAATGACCGTTTACAATCGGTCGTCGGCAAAGGCGGACAAATGGGTCGGCGAGCATGGCGGTCGCAAGGCCGCTTCTCCGGCAGAGGCTGCAAAGGACGCCGACTTTGTCGTGAGCTGCGTTGGCACTGACGATGATCTGGCCAGCATCACGCTGGGCCGCGACGGCGTGTTTCAGGCGATGGCCAAGGGCAGCTGCTTCATCGATCACACCACCGTGTCAGCGCGGATTGCCCGTCAGCTTGCGGTTGAGGCTAAGGGCAGGGGCATTCATTGCGTCGACGCACCGGTCACTGGCGGTCAGGCCGGCGCCGAAAATGGCACGCTCGCCATCATGTGCGGTGGTACCGAGGCGGCGGTCGCTGCGGCGACGCCTATCATACACGCCTATTCGAAACGCATTGTCCATGTTGGCGGCCCGGGTGATGGGCAAACGGCGAAGATGGCGAACCAGATCTGTATCGCGGGCGTGCTGCAGGGGCTTTCCGAAGCAATGCATTTTGCACAATGCGCCGAACTCGATCTCGACAAGGTTTTCGACGCGATTTCGGGCGGTGCGGCGCAAAGCTGGCAGATGGATAATCGCTGGGCCACGATGGCGCGCGGCGAATTTGATTTCGGGTTTGCGGTTGACTGGATGCGCAAGGATCTGGGTCTGGCGATTGATGAGGCGCGCGCCAATGGCGCCAGCATTCCCATCGCCGCGATGACCGACCAATTTTATTCCGACATTCAATATATGGGCGGCGGCCGTCAGGATACGAGCGCGCTGGTCCGGAGGTTGCCGAAGCGATGATCAAGATGCGCTTTTTGCTTGCTGCTGCACTTGCTGTGCTGGCCGCTCCAGCTGCCATTGCCGACGGGCTGATCGAGAATGTGAACGGCATCACCCTCGATAAGGATGGCAAGGTGGTGCGCTTCACCGGGCTGCTGATCGGCCGTGACGGCAAGGTCAGCCAATTGCTGACATCCCGGGACAAGGCACCAAAGCAGCTTGATTTCCGCCATGACGGAAAAGGGCTGACGATGCTGCCCGGGCTGATCGACGCGCATGGCCATGTCATCGGGCTGGGTTTTGCGGCGCTGACGCTGGATTTGTCGGGCACCAATTCGCTGGAAGAGGCACAGGCCGCGATCCGCGGCTATGCCGCCAAATACCCCGACCGGCGCTGGATCATCGGGCGCGGCTGGAACCAAGAAAAATGGGGGCTAGGTCGTTTCCCGACCGCTGCAGATCTGGATACGGCAGTTGCCGACCGTCCGGTCTGGCTTGAACGGGTTGATGGTCATGCGGGCTGGGCCAACAGCCGCGCACTCGAAATCGCGGGCATTACTGCGGCGACGAAATCGCCCGCTGGCGGTCGCATTGAGATGGTCGATGGCAAGCCCAGCGGCATTTTCGTTGATATGGCAAGTGAGTTGGTGGCCAAGCATGTGCCCGCCCCCCGCCCAGTGGAGCGCGACCTTGCGCTTGCCGAAGCGCAGCAGGCGTTGCTGAAGGTCGGCGTCACTGCGATTGCCGATATGGGGACTACGGTTGCCGATTGGCAAAGCTATCGCCGCGCAGGAGATGAAGGCTGGCTTTCGGTTCGCATCTTTGGCTACGCGGCCGGGATAGACAATATGGTCGCGATTGCCGGCCCGCGCCCGACGCCCTGGCTTTATGATGACAAGCTGCGCCTTGGCGGCGTCAAACTCTATCTCGACGGCGCGCTGGGCAGCCGCGGGGCATGGCTGAAAAAGCCTTATGCCGATGCGCCGGGGCAGACAGGATTGCCGCTGCTGGTGCCAGCGGAATTGCGCAACATGATGGTGCGCGCGTCGATGGATGGGTTCCAGACAGCCGTGCATGCAATAGGTGATGCCGCCAATGCTGAGGCGATCGGCGCGGTCGAGGATCTGGCACCCACCTATACCGGCGACCGGCGCTGGCGCATCGAACATGCGCAAATCGTCGATCCGGCCGATCTGCCGCGGCTTGCGAAAAATGGTATCATCGCATCGATGCAGCCGGTCCACCAGATTTCCGACCGGCTTATGGCCGAAGCGCGACTGGGGCCCGACCGTCTGGCAGGGGCCTATGCTTGGAACTCAATCCTGAAGGCGGGCGGCAAGCTGGCCTTTGGTTCGGACGTGCCCGTGGAATCGCCCAATCCCTTTCATGGCATTGCCGCAGCAATCACCCGTGAAGACGCGAATGGCCAGCCCTTTGGCGGATGGATGGCGGTAGAGCGGGTAAGCCGCGAACAGGCGCTGGCTGGTTTTACAATCGATGCCGCTTATGCCGCCTTTGCAGAGGGCAGGCTGGGCTCGCTTTCACCCGGTTATCGGGCGGATTTCATTTTGGTTGATACTGATCCGTTGCTGGCATCACCTGCCCAGATCCGTGAAACGAAGGTTACCGAGGCGTGGGTTGGCGGGCGTCCAGTTTATACGGCGGGCCAGCCAGCACTTTAACATCCTGTTGCGCTTTTGCCGCAGTAGAATGTAAAAATCTGTCATTAAGTTGCAATTGCGTGGCCTAATTCTCACTTTTGGTTAGCTAAAAGCACCCAAACCAAAAAATGTGGGAGAAGATGATGTCTAAGCGACTGACTTTTACAAAAAGCCTATTTGCCCTCTCCTCTGCGTCGATAGCGTTGGCCATGCCGTCGCTTGCGATGGCGCAGGACGAAACTGCGGCGCAGGAAGGCGCTAGTGAAGAAACCCCCGAGATTGTTGTAACGGCGCAGGGCCGCTCGCAGCTTCTGTCCGATGTTCCCGTCGCGATTTCAGCTGTTAATGCAGAAACGCTGCAGAACAGCGGCGCCAACGACATTCGCCAGCTTAACCAGGTGGCACCCTCGCTTCTCGTGTCCTCGACCGGCAGCGAAGCCAATGGTTCGGCGCGTATCCGCGGCATCGGCACCGTGGGCGACAACCCGGGCCTTGAAAGCTCGGTTCCTGTATTCATCGACGGCGTTTACCGTTCGCGTTCGGGCATTGGCCTGAACGAACTTGGTGAAATCGACCGTGTTGAAGTTCAGCGTGGCCCTCAGGGCACACTCGGCGGCCGCAACTCGTCGGCCGGTCTGATCAGCATTTACTCGAAAAAGCCGGAATTCACTTTCGGTGGTTCGGGTGAACTGACCTATGGCAACTTTGATTTCATGCGCGCCGCATCGAGCATCACCGGCCCGATTTCGGAGCAGGTCGCCTTCCGCGTCGACGGCGTTTATGTAAAGCGTGACGGTTTTTACCGCGACGATACCAATGGCCGCGATGTCAACAATCGCGACCGTTATTTCTTGCGTGGCCAGCTGCTGTTTGAACCGAATGATGATCTGACGGTTCGCCTGATTGCAGACTATACCTCGCGCAAGGAAGAATGCTGCGCGGCGACTTACGTCGATCGCACAGTCAACCAATATATTGGCGATCTGAACAATCTGTCGTCGCCGCTTACCCCGCTGCAAACGACCGGCAACAACATCATCAACGTCCTGCGCGATCTGGGCCAGCCGCTGGCTGCGTTCAACCAGGGCTATGGCCGGCGTATTTCGGTCAGCCCCAATCGGGTGTTTACCGGTGAAACCAAGGACTATGGTTTCTCGGGCCAGATTGACTATAATCTTGGGGGCGCAACGCTGACCTCGATCACTGCCTACCGCGAATATCGTTCGGGTCAGGCGTCAGACACCGATTATGGTGAAGTCGACATCCTCTATCGCGCACCGAGCGACGATGCCTATCGTCAGTTCCACACGTTCACGCAGGAACTGCGCCTGCGGGGTGAGGCGTTTGATGGCAAGCTCGACTGGTTGATCGGCGGCTTTTATGCCAATGAGAAACTGACTGTTCAGGACAATCTGCGCTTTGGCAACCAATATGGTCGCTTTGCAAACTGCCGTATCGTTTCGGGTGGCGGCTTGGCGTTTGCCTATAGCCCAGCTTCGCAAAGCTGTATCAACCCCGCTTTGCGTCCGACAGTTACGGGCGCGCTGGGCGCTGCAGGTCCCATTATCGTGGCCGGGCTTGATCGCCTTGACACGCTGAACGATCGCGGGTCGACCATCGATCGTTATTTCCAGAATGGAACCAACTGGGCGCTGTTCACGCACAATATCGTGAACATCACCGACACCATCAACCTGACGTTGGGTCTTCGTTACACAAGCGACAAGAAGAAGTTTAACGCGCGCTTTGGTAACGACAACACGGTCTGCACCGCCAACCAAGCAGCATTGGCACCCTTGCTGACTACAGCAGCCGCCGCGACCGCAGGTGCGGTGATTGGCCTGTCGTGTCAGGGCAACTCGACCGCCGAACTGAACGGCGTTGCGATTCGCGACCAGCGGAGCGAGGACGAGTTCACCGGAACCGCGATCCTCAGCTGGAAGCCGATTGACGACCTGCTGCTCTATGGCAGCTATGCACGCGGTTACAAGGCGGGGGGTTTCAACCTCGACCGTTCGGCGCTAAAATCCCCGATCGCAACATTTGCATCGGTTGGCGGCGCTCAGGCTCTGGTTCGCAACCTGCAGTTCGACCCCGAAATGGTCGACAGCTATGAACTGGGTGCGAAATATTCGACCGGCCCGTTCAGCCTCAGCTTGTCGGCATTCCGTTCGGATTTCAGCAGTTTCCAGTTGAACACCTTCAACGGAACCGTGTTCCTGGTCCAGAACGTCAATGGTTGCGATAATCTGGTGGGTGGATCCAATGCCGATACCGACCTCAGCAATGCGACCGGCAGCTGCGCTCCGGGTGATGTCTCCTATGGTGTCCGCACCCAGGGCTTCGAACTCGAAGGTTCGCTTGTTCCGGCCCGCAACTTCCGCGTTGCTGCCGGTCTCACCTATGCCAGCACCAAATATCGCAATGATCTGATCGGCACTAATACCGGTGCACCGCTCGATCAGGCCTTGCGCAAGTTGCCGGGCGACAATCTGTCGAATGCGCCTGAACTGGTGGCGACGGGTTCGATGACCTGGACACCGGAAATCGGGGATAGCGGCCTTTCGGGTCTCTTCTACATCGATACCCGCATGACCAGCGACTATAACACAGGGTCGGATCTGTTCCCGCAAAAGGAACAGGACGGATTTGCCCTGTTCAACGCGCGTGTCGGTCTGCGTGGTCCGGATGAAGCATGGTCTGTCGAACTGTGGGGCCAGAACATCTTCAACAAGGCCTATGCACAGGTCGCGTTCAACGCGCCCTTCCAAGCGGGGACGACCGCGGCTCCCTATCTTGATCCGCAATATCCAGGCGGCCGGCAGATATTCTCGCACTTTCTGGCAGAGCCGCGCACCTACGGTATCACCGTCCGCGGCAAATTCTGATCGCGAACAATAGGTAAAAGAAAAGGCCCGCTTCGGCGGGCCTTTTTTGTTGCTTCAGGCTGGGATACTGAAATTGAGGAAGTCGGGCATCGGGCCATTCCAGTCGGTGCCGCCTTCATCCGGCTTTGACCTAGGTGCCTTCTCGCGCGGGGCGGGCACCGGTGCCGCAACCTTTTCAGGTCTGGGTTGCCTTTTCTCAGGCTTTTCGGCTTTTTCGGCCTCTTCGCCCTTGGCGCGGCCACCGCGTGAGGAACGACGCTCGGCCTCTTTCTTCGGTGTCGCTTCACGCTCTTCTTTGGGTGCAGAAACCTTGCCCAACCGCTCGATCTTCAGGCCGATCAGCTTCTCGATATTATCGATTGCTTCTTCATCAGCCTTGGTGACGAAGGTGAAGGCCTTGCCCTTTGCACCCGCACGGCCTGTGCGGCCAATGCGGTGGACATAATCGTCGGGATGCCAAGGGGCGTCAAAGTTGAACACATGGCTGACACCCTTGATGTCCAGCCCGCGCGCGGCAACGTCGGATGCAACCAGCAGGTTGATCTCGCCGGTCTTGAACGCTTCCAGTTCGCGCTGGCGCGCTGCCTGATCGATATCGCCATGAATCTCGCCCGAACGGAAACCATGGCGCTTCAGGCTCTTGTTCAATTCGCGAACCGTAGTCTTGCGGTTGCAGAAGATGATGCCTGTCGACACATCCTCGCTGCGGATCAGATCGCGCAACACTTCGCGCTTTTTCATCGGCGCGACGTCGACCAGTTTCTGTTCGATATTGATGTTCGCTGTCGCGGGCCTGGCCACCTCGATATATTTCGGGTTGGACAGAAATTTGTCGGACAGTTTCTTGATTGGCGGCGGCATGGTAGCCGAAAACAGCAGCGTCTGCCGGTTGGTCGGCAATTTGGTACAGATATTCTCGATGTCAGGGATGAAGCCCATGTCGAGCATCCGGTCGGCTTCGTCGATGACGAGCAATTCGCAGCCGTTGAGAAGAATATTGCCGCGTTCGAAAAGGTCCATCAATCGACCCGGCGTCGCGATCAGCACGTCAACGCCCTTTTCCAGCGCCTTGATCTGGTCGCCCATCGAAACGCCGCCGATCAGCAGCGCCATCGACAGCTTGTGGTTCACACCATATTTTTCGAAATTCTCCGCAACCTGTGCGGCGAGTTCGCGGGTCGGTTCAAGGATCAGGCTGCGCGGCATACGCGCGCGTCCGCGGCCATGCGCCAAAATGTCGATCATCGGCAGCACGAAGGATGCAGTCTTTCCGGTGCCTGTCTGGGCGATGCCGATAATATCGCGCATCATCAGAACGGAAGGGATTGCCTGCGCCTGGATCGGCGTTGGAGTATCGTAACCGGCGGCAATAACCGCGCTCAAAAGTTCATCGGAAAGGCCGAGGTCGGCAAATGACATATATAAGAAAATCCGGATGGGGACGACGAACAGGCGCTACGCCCGCGCGTCCGGTTCGAGCCGTTACGCCCAACGGGTGTAAAATGTCAAGGAAATAGGGCTGTCTTACTCGGGTACCAGTAGACGGAACTTGTCGATTTCGCATTTGGCACCGGTGCGGGCATGCAGGATATCGCGATCGACGCACAAACGGCCATCGCTTGATCGTTCGACATAGGCACCCGCGTAAAACTCTCGCGCAAGGCAACCATCACCCAGATAGGCACGGATCAACTGCCGTTCGCGGGTAACCAGTTCGAGTGAGTTCTTTGGCCCCGGCCGTGAAGCGATCAGCCGGTCCATCATCAGGCAGCGGCCGATTTTTTCCTCATTATAAATCAACGCCTTGCGGGGGTCGGCACGACCGGCAGGCGGTGATACGGGCTGGTTCGGGAAACGAATGATGATGCGCTGTTCGACCCGCATCTGGAAATTGCGAATATCGTGCCACAGCGTATTGAGGGCAGGCAATATCTCGCCCGACGCGCGGGCAGAAACGCCGAAGGCCAAGGTCAATCCGGCAATGACTATCAGCAAAAGGCGCAATGTCGGATCCCGGCCAGTGTTCTTAGTTCGCGGCGGTGGACCGTAACGGTTGAACAGAGCATTAATTGCGCCCTATGGAGCAGTCCGGCTTTAGTCAATTCACTCGTCGACAGGAGGCGTAAAAATGGCCCTCGAACAGGCTCTGGAGGCATTTCGCGTCTTGCTCGGCCCAAAAGGCTTTACGTCGGATGCAGATGCGATCGCTCCTTGGACGACCGACTGGCGGGGCCGGTTTCGTGGTAATGCCGCGGCAATCCTGTCGCCAGCCACCACAGCGGAGGTCGTTGGCGTGGTGGCAATTGCGGCGCAATATCGAGTGCCGCTGGTGCCGCAGGGCGGAAATAGCGGGATGGTGGCTGGCGCAACGCCTGACGGCAGCGGGCAGAGTTGCCTTTTGTCGTTGCGTCGTTTGAACGACATTGAACAGATCGACCGTGATGGCATGCTAGTCAGTTGCGGGGCGGGGGTTATCCTGCAAAACCTGCATGACGCGGTGGCGGCCCATGGCCTGCGCTTTCCGCTGACGCTGGGCGGCAAGGGATCGGCAACGGTTGGCGGACTGGTTTCAACCAATGCAGGTGGAACGCAGGTATTGCGGCACGGCGCGATGCGCAATCTTGTGGCTGGTGTCGAGGCTGTGTTGCCCGACGGTTCGGTGTTTGACGGGATGGCACCGCTGAAGAAAGACAATCGCGGCTATGACCTCAAACATTTGCTGATTGGCGCCGAAGGCACGATCGGAATTGTCACCCGTGCCTCGTTAAGGCTGGTGCCGGCATTGCTCGAACGCAGCGTCAGTTGGGCCGCAGTGGCGCAACCCGATGATGCCTACAGACTGTTGCTGGCGGCGCAGGCGCGTTGTCAGTCGATGCTTGAAGGATTCGAGATATTGCCGGATACGGCGCTGGGCCATGTCTTGCAGCATATTCCCGGCACGCGCCGCCCGATCGACGGCGGCAATGGTGGCTGGCATGTGTTGATCGAGCTCGTCCGGGATCGCGATGATCAGGCTTCGCCCGCAATGTTGGCGGAGGAGTTTCTGGCGCAGCAGATGGAGGCCGGTCTCGTTCAGGACGCTGTGATTGCATCTAGCGAGGCGCAGGCCGACGCTTTCTGGAAAATCCGCGATTCGATTGCAGAGGCGGAACGGGCAGAGGGCCCCGCGCTGCAGCATGATATCAGCGTGCCGGTGGCGGATATGGCGCGCTTCATCGAACGTGAATCCCCTGATCTCGAGGCGCGCTATCCCGGAACGCAGGTGGTCGCATTTGGCCACCTCGGCGATGGTAATGTCCATTTCCACGTTAAGGCTCCGAAGGGAGTGACCGCAGACCAATGGTATGGCGAACAGGCAGAACAGATCAGCAGCGATGTTTATGACAGGGTGACGGCCTATGGCGGGTCGATTTCGGCCGAACATGGCATTGGTCAGGCAAAGCTGGCGGAATTTGGCCGATTGTCTGATCCCGCGAGGCTGTTCGCCTTGCGATCGATCAAGCAGGCGCTCGATCCGCTATGCATCATGAACCCGGGCAAACTCGTTCCTCTTGCCAGCGACCGCTCTGCCGCCTAAAGCCGCGCGCAACTTAAGTGACGAATCTATAGACCGGAGTTTTTCTCGATGGCTACTCAGCCCGCGCCGCAAGGCCTTCCGCTTTTCTACAATGACCTGCTGCCGCTCAACAGTGGAGAGCATGGCAAGCTGAAGAGCCGCCCGATTGAAAATGCCAATTTCGTGGTCAATCAGCACGCAATTCCGCTGACAGTTGAGGAATTTGTCAGCGCCAGCCGGAATTTCCCGATCGTCTTTTCGGCAGGCGACAATCCGGTGCCGCTTGCGCTGATGGGCATGAATGAAGGCGTCAACGTGTTCATGGACGATGAAGGCAAGTTCACGCTGCCTGTCTATCTGCCAGCCTATATCCGCCGCTATCCGTTCATGCTGGCCCGGCTTCGTCCGGACAGCGACGAACTGACCCTCTGCTTTGATCCGACTTCAGATGCGCTCGGCGAATTCGAGGAAGGCAATGCGCTCTTCGACGGCACCGAGGCGACCGATACCACCAAGGATATCCTGAAATTCTGCGAAGATTTCGAACAGGCGGGTGCGCGTACCCAGGCATTTGTCGATGAACTGAAGAAATATGAGCTGCTGATGGACGGCGAAGTTGCAATCCAACAGGATGGCCGGGAAGCGCCCTATATCTATCGCGGTTTCCAGATGGTGAATGAAGAAAAGCTGCGCGATATGCGTGGCGACCAGCTTCGCGCCATGAACCAGAACGGCATGTTGCCGCTGATCTATGCGCATCTTTTCTCACTGAACCTGGTTCGCGAGGTATTTGCAATGCAGGCCCAGCAAGGTAAAGTCCCCGAGGGGACGGAGCCTGTGCTCGCTTGATCTGCGATGGCGGCTCCCCGGTGAAGGAGGGCCGCCATGACTGCAAAATATAGCAAAATCGCAATATTATTCCATTGGTTGATCGCTATTTTGGTGGTCGCTAACTTTGTGCTGGCAAGCATGGCCGAAGATCTGTCGAGGGCCGAAGGGGCAGGTCTGATGGCATCGCACAAGGCGATCGGCGTCTCTATTCTGACGCTGTCTTTCCTGCGCCTGTTCTGGCGATTGGGGCATAAACCGCCGCCGTTGCCGCAGGCAGTGACCGCATGGCAGGCCATGATCGGACGCACGGTCCACATCATTTTCTATGTGCTGATAATTGCGGTGCCGCTTTCGGGCTGGTTGCTCGCCTCTGCGCATCCCAAGGCCCCGCCGGTCGAGTTTTTCGGATTGTTCGATATCACGCTTCCGATCAGCAAGAGCGAGGCGCTGGCCGAGATTGGCTATGAAGCGCATGAAGTGCTTACAAAGCCGCTGTTCGTGCTGATCCTGTTGCATGTTGCAGGCGCGCTGAAGCACCAGTTTATAGACAGATTGCCGTTCCTGCAGCGCATGTGGCCCTGAAAGCGCGTGCGACGATTGATGGGTTAATCGCGCTGGCTGACATTGAAAAATACAATTGAGCTATTGATTTGACGGAAGATCCGGCCCATCTTTGGTGAAGAGCGGACATCTCCCCTCCCTTGTCTGCTCTATCGGCGCTGCAGGTCAGCGCCACCTCCCTGAACCTTGGCCACCCCGGAGAAATCCGGGGTGGTTTTTTCTTGTTTGCAGGGAAGTGCGTGCAGGCGTTACTCCGCTGCGACAGGCAGGGAAGCGCCGCGTGCCTGTTCGATGAGCAGAAACAAAAGCTCAGCGATCATTGCTGCAACATCGCCGATGTCGGCTGAAGGTTCGCGCAGGTCGGCATCAAGGTAAAGTCGGCGATCAACCTCGATCTGGAGCGCGTGGATATTCCGTTTCTGCGCGCCATGGCGCCGCAATATGTAGTCGCCGGGATAGGGATGGTTCAGCGCGACACGAACTCCCAAATGACTCAGTCGCGCGGCCAGCAGTTCCGAATAGACCGAAGCCGCGCTTTGCCCGAATCGGTCGCCGATTACGATCTGCGGCTGCATTTCGCCCTCTGCGCCTAGTGGCGGCATGCTGTGTAAGTCGACAAGGATCGCGACACCATGGCGCGCGACGATTTGCGACAGCAGTTGTTCCAGCAGGTCGTGATAGGGCGCGTGGTAACTGCCAATGCGATGGTCGATATCTTCGCGCCGCAACTGCCGTTTCCAGATGTCACCATATTGCATCAGCCGCCGGGGGATCAAACCGAGCCCGCCGCGCATCTTCGCGCTGCCCAGGCTGTTGGCAAAACCGCCTTCGACCATCGCTGGGTCGACATCTCGGCTGTCGCGGTTGAGATCAATCCAGGCCCTCGCATAATGGGCGACCAGTGTCGGCAGTCCCGCTTTGATCGCTGTAGCCGCCAACCGGTCGGCATAGCGATCTTCAAGCCGCACCAACTGGGCGGGATCGAGTCGCAAATTGCCCGTTAGATCTAGCGGGTAGATGCGCCCCGCATGCGGCACAGAGACCAGGACAGGAAATTGCAGGTCATCGCAATTGAAAGCAGAAAAGCCATTTTCGGCAGGCATTTTCGCTTTTTCTGTAGGTTTCGTCGCCGACATTCGTCGTCGTTAGGGCGAAAATCGGAAAAATGAATGCAATTTTTTAAGTCTCTGCTGTTAACAGTGCAGCTACAGGGACCGCAGCCGGAAACGGCATCAAGACGAGATTTATTATGATTCGGATTCTGCTTGCCGAAGATGAACAGGCAATGCGCGAATATCTGGCACGTGCGTTGGAAAAATCAGGCTATGAAGTGGTTGCTGTCGATCGTGGGACAGAGGCTGTCCCCTTGCTTGAACAGCAGCAGTTCGATCTGTTGCTGACCGATATTGTCATGCCGGAGATGGACGGTATCGAACTGGCGCGGCATTGCAGCAAGGTGTCTCCGTCGACCGAAGTGATGTTCATCACCGGTTTTTCCGGCGTTGCGCTGCGTGCAGGAAAATCCATGCCACAGGCGAAAATCCTTTCGAAACCCTTTCATCTGAAAGACCTCGTGCTCGAGGTCGAACGGTTGTTCAACAAGGAAGCTGCATCAGGCCAGATCTGACCGTGCAGATTGGGGCTTGATGGGAATCGCTTCCCCCGCTAGATGGCCCGCAGCGTGGGCGTATAGCTCAGTGGTAGAGCACTGTGTTGACATCGCAGGGGTCGCAAGTTCAATCCTTGCTACGCCCACCATTTTCCCCTTCGATGTCTTTCCAGAAATGGCTTGGTGCAGTGCCATACCAGCGTTTGGCAGCGCGCGTGAACGCGCTTAGCTCGCCATAGCCCAGCAATTCGGCAATTTCCCCAAATGACCTGTGGCCCTCGATGCGATAAAGATCGCACAGGTCCATGCGGGCTTGATCGAGCAGATTGCGAAACGGCCTGCCTTCAGCGTCAAGTTTCCGGCGGAGCGTCCGCTCCGACAGGTCGAGAAAGCGGGAGATACGCTGCAATGTGACCGGCGATTTGTTCAATTCGGTATAGATATGGAAATAGGTTAGGGCGGAAACGCGCTGGCCTGCATCGAACCATAGCATTGGTGCCGCCTGCCGTCCCTGAACGGCGGCCGTCAGTTTTGCATGCGCCATGGGATTAGGCGCTGACATTTGCGCTGTGGAAAATTCTACTTCAGTGAAGGCCGCGCCGAAGACGACGGGACAACCCAGCATGCGGCTATATTCGGCGGCATCGAACCGCGGCCGGTGTTGCAGCGAAACTGACAGCATCCGGGTGTCGTCCCACCACAACTCGCGGGCGAGCCGCACGTAGGTCGATACCGAAAATTCGATCAGCGCAGCCAGTTCCTGCGGATCATGTTCGAGCAGGTTCCAGCGGAGACTGGTGCGGTGGTCGGATTGCATGAGCGAGACACGATAGAGGTTCTGGCGCAGTGTCTGCATATGGATGTTGGCGTCGAACACATCGGTCGCGGTCGGAAGGAAGCGAGTCGCATAGCCGATGTCGGAAAAACAGCGCGGGCGTGAATCGCGTCCTATTTTCATGGCGATCAGCGGGTCGGTCAATTCCCGTTCGACAGCCTGGAACAGCCGTACAAGTAAGCTGCCTGGAAGCCGGCTTAACTGGTTGCGGCTATTCATCTCGCCAATGCCGACGGCGTCCAATAAGGCCGGGCGCCGTGCGCCGCGGGACTCCGCTGAAGCTAGGATTCTGGCGATCAAATTGACCGACGCTGTATTGGGCGGGAGAGCGATATCGGCCGCAATCAACCGATCCACCCAGGAAAATTGTTCGGTCACTCCCATTTCCGCAATTCAACCATCGCGTGCGGGGATATGCAACCCTCTCTTGCAGCCATGGATAGTGCCGGATATGCGCAAAGGCATGAATCTCGCTCAATTATTGTCAGACATCCAGCCCGGTGCCGACACGCACCGCATCACAATTCCGTCGACTTGGCATCAAGGCAGGACGGCCTATGGCGGTTTGAGTAGTGCACTTGCCTATCAGGCGGCAAAATCTGTTGCCCCCGATCTACCGCCCTTGCTAACCGCGCAGATCGCCTTTTCCGGCCCGCTATCGGGGGAGGTCGAGATTTCGTCACAGATATTGCGGCGCGGCCGCAACAGCGCTTTTGTGAAGAGCGAGATCGCGATTGGCGACGAGATTGGTCTCAGTTGCACCTTTGTGTTCATGGCGCGCCGCGAAAGTCACGTCGATTTTGAAGGCCTGCCACGCCCCGAGTTTCCGACAATCCCCGAAGACGGCCAGACACGCAGCGGCCCGCCGGAATTTTTCACCCATAATATGGACTATCCGGACAAACGGCTGGTGCTGGGTGAAGGCAAGCCCCGGCTGGCCAATTGGCACCGGCTGAAAGAGCGAGACGGGCTGGATCCTGTCGCTGATCTTTTGTGCATGGGCGATGCGCTTCCGCCTTCGACCATGGGCCTGATGAAGAAAGAGGGGATGATCAGTTCGATCAACTGGCAGGTCAATTTCCTCACCGATGTGCCCGAAACCGACAATGGCTGGTGGTTCCTTGAAAGCGAGACGCATCATGCCGTTCACGGTGCAAGCAGCCAGTATATGACCGTTTGGAACAGTCGTGGCGAGCCGATGATGACGGGCATGCAGGCCGTCGCGCTTTTCGTTTAGCCTAGCGCCAGATAGCGGCGTTCTGCCTTTGCGATATAATCGCGGGTCAGGGGCAGCGAGCGGCGGTCGCGGGTCAATTGATATTGGTGGTTGCACATGCCGCCCGATTCAAACGCTGCGGCCGCACCGGCAAGATAGAATGTCCACATGCGGTAAAAGCGTTCGTCCATCATTGCGATGATCGCGTCCCGCCGCATCTGCACCCGGCTATACCAGGCGCGCAGCGTCAGCGCATAATGCAGGCGCAACGTTTCGATATCGGTCGCAATCAACCTTGCCTTTTCACTGGCGGCGAGCGTTTCGGAAAGCGCGGGGATATAGCCGCCGGGGAAGATATGCTTTCGGGTGAAGGCGTCGGTGGCGCCTGGACTTCCCATCCGCCCGATCGTGTGCAGCAGCATTACGCCATCATCCTTCATCAACGAAGCTGCAGCGCGGAAAAAGCGGTCGAACTGCGGCACTCCGACATGCTCAAACATGCCTACGGATACGATCCGGTCGAAATAGCCCGGAGCCCTCTGCGCAAGCACACGATAGTCCATCAGTTCAAAACGCACCTTGTCCGCAACCCCAGCTGCAGCGGCGCGTTCGCGCGCTACTTTAAGCTGTTCTGCGCTGAGGGTGATGCCCAGCACTTCGACCCGCGCGACACGGTGCAGATAGAGCGCCATGCCGCCCCAGCCGCAGCCAATGTCGAGCAGATTCTGCCCCGGACGTAGCGCCAGTTTCGCCGCGATATGGGCCTTTTTTGCAAGCTGCGCCTGTTCAAGCGTCATCGTACTGCGCGCCGCGCCGCCTTCTTCCGCAACCGCATCGGGCCAGTAGGCGCAGCTATATTGCATGTCTGGATCAAGCCACAGGCGGTAGAAATCATTGGAAAGATCATAATGATGGGCAACATTGGCGCGCGAACGGGCGAGGTTGTTCAGTTGTCGCAGCGGCCGGACCAACTGGTCGCCGAGCCGCTTGATTGCAGATGGATCGCCGATTTCTCCGCCCTTTTCCCAAGGGTTGTTGCGCCGGACTAACTCGACCAGCCCCATGATATCATCGCCATCAACCGAGACGGAGCCATCCATATAGGCCTCTCCCAAGCCGAGGCGCGGATTTAGCAAGATGCGCCGCTCTGCATTGGCAGTGTGGAGACGCAGGGTGATTTCCGGCCAGCCGGATGCAGGCGTGCCGAATTGACGGATGTCGCCGCGATGATCGATAATGGTCAGCTGGCCATGTGAAACGCGGCCGTCAAGCAAGCGGGCGAGAAGAGTCATGCGGCACTCCGTCAAGCAGTGTGACGCCCCCATTCAGATAAGAGCCCAGCCTGTCGGGAAAAGCAACCTATCCCGGGGGGTTATCCCAATGCCGCCTGTTTTTCCTCGGCCAGCCGGTCGAGTTCTGCCCGGCTCTTTTTCTCAGCCGCCGACTTCAACTGCCCGCATGCGGCCATGATGTCGCGCCCGCGCGGGGTGCGCACCGGCGCGCTGATTCCATGTTCAAAGATGATGTTGCTGAACGTGCGGATCCGATCTGGCGAAGAGCATTCATAAGGCGCACCGGGCCAGGGATTGAACGGGATCAGATTGACCTTTGCAGGCAATTTATAGTGCTTGATCAGGCGCACCAGTTCGCGGGCATCCTCGTCGCTGTCATTCTTATCCTTCAGCATCACATATTCAAACGTGATGCGGCGCGCATTGTTTGCTCCGGGATAATCGGCGCAGGCCTGCAGTAATTCCTCAATGCCATATTTGCGGTTGAGGGGAACGATCTCGTCACGAATATCTTTGGTAACGGCATGCAATGACACCGCTAGATTGACGCCGATTTCCTCTCCTGCGCGCTCCATCATCGGCACCACGCCGCTGGTCGATAGGGTAATTCGCCGTTTCGACAGCGCTAGGCCATCGCCGTGCATCACGACTTTCAAGGCATCGCGCACATTGTCAAAATTGTAGAGCGGCTCGCCCATTCCCATCATCACAATGTTGGTCAGCATCCGTCCGTCAGATGTGTAATGGCCAGAAGAATAATGAGGGGCGTCGTCATCCTCTTCCTCGCTCACACTCGCCATATTGCCGCGCGGCCATTCGCCAAGCGCGTCGCGGGCGAGCATCACCTGGCCGACAATTTCACCGGGGGTTAGATTGCGTACCAGCCGCATTGTGCCGGTGTGGCAGAAACGGCAGTTCAGCGTGCAACCTACCTGTGACGATACGCACAATGTCCCTCGGTCTGCATCAGGGATGAAGACCATTTCATAATCTTGCGCATCGTCGGTGCGCAGCAGCCATTTGCGGGTGCCATCGCTCGATACCTGCGCCTCGATCACTTGCGGACGGCCGATCACGAAGCGCTGTGCCAACCATGGGCGCATAGGCTTTGCGATATCCGTCATCGCTTCGAATTCAGTTACGCCGCGGTGATAGATCCAGTGAAATACCTGTTTCGACCTTAGCTTTGCAGCCTTTTCATCAAGCTGGCTTTCAAGGAAAAGCTGCCGGATCTGCAGGTGTGACAAGCCAATAAGGTCGATGCGACCATCGGCGCGCGGTGTAATTGTGCGCGGGGTGACAACGGGATCGATATGGCCGGGGATTTGCATGATGGGCGGCCATATAAGGCCGTGAACCGTGAAAAGCGAGTCCCGCTAGCGGCGCGCGAGACACCCCAAGGCAGCAGCGTCAATGGCGCTTGCCGCGCCGCGCGTGCGATAGGCGTCGATGATGTTGCGGCCATCGCGGCCGATGCTCTGCACGCTGAGCGATTGGGATGAACGGATCGCGGCGATGATGGCAAGATCCATCTGTCTGTCCTTGGCCCAGCCGCTATTGCCGCGCGCGGCAAGCTGGAATCGGCGTCCGCCTGCGCTGAGGGTGATGCCGCTGTTCGTTGATCTTTTGCGTGAAAGGCGGACATAGACCTGATGCGACAGGCCGCGCTTCGGCCAAAAACCCACCGCTACAAACCCCCCGGAGCCGTTCGTTTCCTCCGGGCCGCCAATGGCGTAGCAGCGCGCCGTTTCTGCGTCGCGAAACGCCGCCCAGCTTTGCCATGCCCCCAGCCGGTCGCGCGCCAACGCCGGAACCGCAGACAGAAAAAGCAAGAGGACGAGGATGGTCCTCAAGCGCGCTCGCCCCTTCCCGCACCGTCGACAACCAACTCTTCTACGCCGTCGCGGATCATCACCATGCTGCCCTGGGCAAGGCCCGGGGCGATTGGTGCGCCAAAGCGTTCGAGCGGCGGCAGGCCGAGCAGAAGGCCGCGCATCACCCGCGCGGTCATGCCATGGGTGATGATCAGCATGTCACTTTCAAAGCTCTGTTCTGAAAGCCATTGCTGCACCCGTTCAGCAACGTCGCGATAATCTTCACCGCCCGGTGCCTTTTGAATGAAAAGCTTATGCTCCATGTCCATCAACGTGGTGATATCGGGGGCAATGTCTTTGTAATAATGGCCTTCCCAGACGCCGACGTCGATTTCGCGCAGCCGTACATCGGTGGCATTATCATGAAAATCGCGGTCCAGTTCTTCAACGACCAGCGCCAGTGTCTGCAACGTCCGCCCGGCTGGGGAGGAGACAAGCGCCAGCGGCTCGTGCGGCTCGATATGGCGCGAAAGGCCGATTCCCATTTCGGTTGCCTGCTCGCAGCCCTCGCGGGTTAACGGGGTATGGGCGTGCATGCCCTGCATCCGCCCGGCCGCGTTGAATACGGTTTCACCATGCCGCGCGATGAACAGCCTTTTGCCTTTTGTAACCAATTTTCAGACCCTTCTGCGAAGCGCCCTTCTTCCACAGAATAATCAGCACTGCAAAGCCAATCGGCTTGCCCTAGATCGGAAGCTTGTTAAGACGGATTCGCCGATTTTCAGGCACAATAATTTTAGCGCCGTACTGAAACAGGGCGGCCTTAGGGGATTGACCGGACGATGAAAGCGACGATCGAGCGCGCGACACTGCTGAAGAGCCTGGGCCATGTTCAATCGGTGGTTGAACGGCGCAACACCATCCCCATCCTGTCCAATGTGTTGATCGAGGCCAGTGAAAATGGTGCGATCCGCTTGACAGCGACCGACCTGGATTTGCAGATCGTGGAGACGATTGCAGGCGATGTCGAAATTGCAGGCGCAGCGACAGTATCGGCGCATACGCTGTTTGAAATTGCCCGCAAACTGCCCGAAGGCAGCCAGGTGCAGCTGAACGCGGCCGATGGCCGTATGGCAGTGCATGCAGGCCGTGCCCGTTTCAGCCTTGGCACTTTGCCGCGCGATGATTTCCCGATGATCGCCGAAGGAGAGCTGCCCACCAGTTTCGAACTGCCTGCGGCCTCGCTGGTGCAGATCATCGACAAGACGCGCTTTGCCATTTCGACCGAGGAAACGCGTTACTATCTGAACGGCATCTTCCTCCATGTCACCGACGATGGCGATCCGATGCTGAAGGCAGCTGCGACCGACGGTCACCGCCTCGCCCGCGTCACCCTGCCTCGCCCTGCTGGCGCAGAGGGGATGCCTGACGTGATCGTCCCACGTAAATGCGTTGCCGAATTGCGCAAGCTGCTCGACGAAAGCGGTGACAATGCGATCCAGATCGACCTTTCGGCTTCGAAGATCCGCTTCACATTCGACAATGCGGTGCTGACTTCGAAACTGATCGACGGAACCTTCCCCGATTATAGCCGAGTCATTCCGACCGCGAATGACAAGCTGCTGAAGATCGACCCGAAAAGCCTGTCAGAGGGCGTTGACCGTGTGGCGACGATCGCCACTGAAAAGACCCGCGCTGTCAAGGTTGCGCTTGAAAAGGATAAGGTGACGCTTTCGGTGACCAGCCCGGAAAATGGGACGGCGGCTGAAGAAGTACCCGGTAGCTATGGTAGTGACGGTTTCGAAATTGGTTTCAACGCCCGCTATCTACTCGATATATTGGGCGAGATTGAGGGCGACACGGTGGAACTGCACCTCGCCGATGCAAGCGCGCCGACGCTTATTCGCGAGAACGACAAGTCCGCAGCGCTCTATGTGTTGATGCCGATGCGCGTCTGATCGCTGCGGCATTTCATCAAAACGGGAAGGGGCGGTTTCGACCGCCCTTTTTTTATGCGCAAAAAAGGCCCGGGCCATTTCGGACCCGGGCTGTGAAGTCGGACGTTCGCGGGAGGAACGTAGGGAGGCGGCGGGATCGGGAGAGGGAGGAGAGAGACCCCACCGCCAAGCTGTGGTGGAAAGCGACGCTGTTCTAAGCCTCGCCTTCCATGAACCTTAATAATTGTAGGCGCGCTCTCCATGTTCGGTGAGGTCGAGCCCTTCGCGTTCGGCTTCTTCGCTCGGGCGCAGGCCGATGGTAAATTTGAGGCCGTAGAAAAGCACAGCCGATACGATGGCGGTCCAGATCACGGTCACGCCGACCGCCTTGATTTGGGTGAGCACCTGACCCGCCATGTCATAGGTTCCTACGGCTGCCGGGAAGACCGTGTAGTCGAAGAAGCCCTGGCCGCCCAATGCCGGGTCGGCAACGATGCCGGTGCCGATGGCGCCGACAATGCCTCCAATGCCGTGGACGCCGAAGACGTCGAGCGTATCGTCATATTTCAGCTTATTCTTCACAAAGGCCACGAACAGGTAGCACAGACCCGAAGCCGCAAATCCGAGCAGGATCGAGGTCATCGGGGCGGCAAAGCCGCTGGCTGGGGTGATCGCGACCAGACCTGCAACTGCACCAGTTACCGCGCCGAGTAGCGACGGTTTGCCGTGGTGGAACTGTTCGATCAGGCACCAGGCGACAGCGGCAGCTGCGGTGGCGACGAAGGTGTTGATGAAGGCGAGAGCGGCGAGGCCGTTGGCTTCGAGGTTGGAACCTGCGTTGAAGCCGAACCAGCCCACCCACAGCAGCGAAGCGCCGATCATGGTCATGGTCAGGCTGTGCGGAGGGGTGGCTTCCTTGCCATATCCGATACGTTTGCCGACAATGAGGCAGCCGACCAGGCCAGCAATACCCGCGTTGATGTGGACAACGGTTCCGCCGGCAAAATCAAGCGCGCCCCAGCCCCAGAGCAGACCTGCATCGGTCGGTGCATCGGGCAGGAAGTCCGGGCCGGCCCAGTACCATACCATGTGGGCGACCGGGAAATAGGCGAAGGTGAGCCACAGGACGGTAAAGATCATCAGTGGCGCGAATTTGATGCGCTCGGCAAACGCCCCGACGATCAGCGCCGGCGTGATGCAGGCGAAGGTCATCTGGAATACGACGAACGCATATTCCGGGATATAGACATTGTTGCTGAAGGTTGCGGCAACTGTTGTAGCATCAACCCCCGAAAGGAACGCTTTTGAAAAGCCGCCGATAAATGGTGCAAGCGCGCTGTCGCCGCCTGATGTAAAGGCAAGGCTATAGCCATAGGTAACCCAGAGCAACGCCGCGACCGAAACGATCATGAACACCTGCATCAGCAGTGAGAGCATGTTCTTGGTGCGGACAAGGCCGCCATAGAATAAAGCGAGCGCCGGGATCGACATCAGCAGTACCAGCGCGGAGCTGATCAGCATCCATGTCGTATCACCCTTGTCGACCATACCCGCCATTTGTTCAGCGGTTGGCGCCTTTATCGGCCCGTCGGCAGCTGCGGCCACGGTGGCCGCCGCCTCTTGTGCAAGCGCGGGGAGCGCAGCCAGTGTGGCTACCCCCGTTGCACCAATCCATTTCAATGTTTTCAGCATAGATTTTCTTCCCTGATTGGTCCGGTTTTTCTGGTTAAAGCGCGGCGCTGTCAGTTTCGCCGGTGCGGATGCGGGTCGCGGCTGCAAGATCGATCTCGAAGATCTTGCCGTCGCCGATCGAGCCTGTGGCCGCCGCCGCTTGGATCGCCTCGACTACGGCGCCGGCACTTTCGCTTGTGCAGGCGACCTCGATCTTGATCTTCGGCACCATGTTGGTGGTGTATTCAGCACCCCGATAAACTTCGGTCTGGCCTTTCTGCCGGCCAAAGCCCTTGACCTCTGAAATGGTCATTCCCGATACGCCCAGTCCGGCCAAAGCCTCGCGGACTTCATCGAGTTTGTGTGGCTTGATGATGGCAATGATATATTTCACACGCGCCCCCTTGATGATTGCAGGGAACCATAATGCAAAGGGCGTGCCAAATGCGGACAGGCGGGAAACGGGGGCATTATGCCGCAATGCAGCAAGCAAATTGACTAAAATTTAATCAGCAAAAACACACTGATTAAAAATTAGGCAATATTCAGGCTCGCCCATAATGGCAGATGATCGGATGCGCGTTTGGTAAGCGCGCTGTCATGGGCGCCGCAGCTTTCGACGCCGATATCATGGCTGACGATGATGCGATCGAGCCGCGCCACCGGCCGAGTGCTGTGAAAACTGGGGGGAGTCTTCACCAACCGATGATGGTGAAACGCGAACTCGGATAAAGCCCCGCGATCCGACCATTGATTGAAATCGCCCATCAACACGGTGGGCAAATGGTGCGTGGCGCCGTCCAGACGGGCCAGAAGCGCGCGAATCTGCCGCCGTCGCCACAGGCCGGATAGATCAAGATGGGTGCCGATGATCCGCAATGGCCGTCCATGCATGATGATCTCTGCCAGCACCGCGCCACGCGGCTCGAGTGTGGGCAGCGGCACGATCTCGCTGTGCCGCACCTCGGTGCCCTTGCGGACGAGCAGTGCGTTGCCATGCCAACCGATGCTTTGCGGACGTCCGCCAATCTCGACCGGCACATAGTCGCTTTGTTCAAACAGCATGTGATGGGGCAGTGCGCTCATCCGGTTGCCGAACCGCCGGTCGGCTTCCTGCAGCGCGACGATATCGGCATCTATTTCGCGCAATACCTCAATGATCCGGGCCGGGTCACGGCGCCGGTCGGTGCCGACGGCCTTGCGGATATTGTAAGTCGCAACCTTGATGGCGTGCACTTTCTATTCCGCCGATCTGGTGAGATACAGGACGACCCTGCGGATCATTTCGAAATGCGTGGTGTCCGGCGCGTCGAAACAATCTGCCATAGGCATGGTCTGCCAAAGCCAACGGGTGCAGTCCAGACTAATCGGTCTTTATGGCTGCCGGTCAGCAACTCGTTCCAGGAATCGGAATGCCCAACGGACCCTTGCATGGTTTTTTCTTCTTGGGCTCGGCAGCGGGTGCAGAGGCGCCGCCCATTGCGCCATCACCCATGCCGACCATGAAGCTCGCAAAGGATTTGAAGCGCGCCTTGGCCGTCCATTCGATATTCCAGACCGCTTTGGGGTCGGTCGGTTTGGGTGGGAAGGCGAAATTCTCCTCAGGCCCAAAGGCATTCATGCTGCCGAACATCATGCCTCCTGCAGCGGCTCTCGCTTCGGCGGGAATAGCGCAGCTGGTCTGCGAAGGTGGCATAATATTTTTCGCCGCGATCTGGCGCTGCACCTCTGCGGGGGATAGCCAGCCCATGCTTTCGCCAAAATCACGATTGTTGGCTGAGGTCCACATCACCATGTCGCCACCTTGTCCTGACCGTTCCATCTCACCCATCACCCAGGCGGCGTAACCTGTCGCGGTCGGTACGCTGTTCCAGTTGAGCTGGACCGCTGCGCCTTCGCCGACTGCGATCTTGAGTGCCGCCATATAGTCGTTTGCCAGCGCGAATTTGATTTCGGGCGTGAAATTGCTCGCGATGCGATGTTCGCCGCGCAGCGATGATCCAGACTTTGGTTGCTTGCTATTCCTGCCGTTTGGCCACCAGGCGGCGTTCTCATCGCGCGCCTGTGCAGCGGCGCGATAGCCCTGCATCGCCTGCGGCATGTTGGGCGGCATTTTCGCGGTTGGCATCTTGGCGAAATCGATGATGAACGGCTGCCCCTTGGGGGCCTTTTCATTGCAGCCCCAGAATATCAGGATGCGCCCCTTGGGCTTTTCGAAGTTGCGGTCGCCTTCATAGCTCTCGTCGGGTGCGGTCGGTTTGCCCGGAACGTCACCCAGCAAAGGCACCGATTTTCCCATCTTGGCGCTAGGCAGAAAGAAATGGTCGCCCTTTTCGGGTTGAACCGGCGCCGCAACTGCCGATGTCAGCCGCAGGTCGAGCATGTAGTTTTCATTGCCGCCGCCGCCAAGCAGCGCGCCAAGCCCGCCACCCATCATGCTGCCCATTCCCATGCCGGACATGGTCTGAACGTCCATTGCATATTGGGCCTTGGGACCAGTTGTCTTTTGCGCTGAACCAGGAACGACCCCGATCAGCGAAGCAAGGATAAAGGCGGCAGGGATACGGGTCGAAGCAGACATGGCATAACTCCGTCTTGGCCGGCGGATTGCACCGGCGGGTTATGCGACCCGATTCTTCTTGTATCCTGGATAGTCCTCGGGGTGAGCCTCGGCAAGTCCCTTGCCAGTTGTCGCCTGCAGCAACCGCCTCGGCCTCGCCCGGCCGATCAGCCGGCCGTACCACCCACAGTTAGCGCGCTGACCAATGTCGTTGGCTGGCCGACGCCGGCAGGCACGCTTTGCCCGCCCTTGCCGCACACGCCAATGCCTTCGTCGAGTGCCATGTCATTGCCGATACCGATCACCTTGGTCAGCGACGTCGGCCCATCGCCGATCAATGTTGCGCCCTTGATCGGATCGCCCAGTTTGCCATTTTTGACGCGATAGGCCTCGGTGCAACTGAACACGAACTTGCCCGAAACAATGTCGACTTGTCCGCCACCAAAGCTTTTGGCAAAAATGCCATCCTTCACCCGGCTCAGCAATTCTGCAGGATCGTCGTTACCGCCTTTCATGAAGGTGTTGGTCATGCGCGGCATGGGTGCATGGGCATAGGATTGGCGGCGGCCATTTCCGGTAGGGGCTACGCCCATCAGTCGGGCGTTCAGCCTGTCCTGCATATAGCCTTTGAGGATGCCGTCCTCGATCAGCACATTTTCCTGCGTAGGCGTACCTTCATCGTCGATGGATAGCGATCCACGGCGGTCGGCAATTGTGCCATCATCCACCACCGTCACCCCCGGCGCAGCGACGAGCTGGCCGATCTTCCCCGAAAAGGCCGACGTGCCCTTGCGGTTGAAATCGCCTTCAAGCCCATGGCCAACAGCTTCGTGCAGCAGCACACCGGGCCAGCCAGGGCCGAGCAGGACGGTCATTTCGCCGGCAGGGGCGTCAACCGATCGCAGATTCGTCAAGGATTGTGCTAGCGCTTCGTCAATCGCGCGATTCCAAGCTGCCTCGTCAAACAGGTCATCATACAGCTTGCGCCCGCCAAAGCCGAAAACGCCCGTTTCGCGGCGCCCATTTTCCTCGGTCACGATTGAGACATTGAGGCGCACAAGCGGGCGGATATCAGTTGCGACAAAGCCATCGGCTCGCACGATCTCGATCACTGACCAGCTACCCGCAAGGCTTACCGAAACCTGCGCTACACGCGGGTCGCGCGCACGGGCGGCGGCATCGATTTTCTGGCAAAGCTCGACCTTTTTGGCGAAGGGTACCAGATCAAGCGGATTGCCATCGGTGTAAAGATGGCGGTTGTTCTTACGCGGCGGCGGGGCGGCTTGCCCCTTGGCCGGATCGAGCAGTTGCAGCGTTTCGGCGGCGCGGCGAATTGCGCCTTCGCTGATGTCATTGGCGTGGCTGAACCCAGTCATTTCGCCCGAAACGCCGCGCAGGCCAAAGCCTGATGCGGTCGAATAGTCAGCCATTTTCAGACGGCCGTCATCAAAACCGAAACTCTCGCTTGCGCTATACTGCAGGTAAAGTTCGCCGTCGTCACACGATTGCAGGGCATCGCGCGTCACGCGCATGGCGCCATCGGGATCTAGAAGGCCGGGTTGGTAAAGAAAGCTGCGCGGATCTGTAATGCTCATAGGCCCGATATAGGCAGTCGCGCGCACAAGGAAAGGGTGTTCAGCCTGTCTTCGCTTCGCCCTTGTCCGCCGGGCCGCCGACCAGCACGAAACGGCGGTCGCAATAACCGCATTCGACATAGCCGCTTTCGTCGATTTCCAGCCACACGCGCGGGTGGCCGAGCGCTGCGGGCACACTATCACCGCTGCCATCGCAGGCGATGCGGCGGGTGCGGACGAAAAGAGTTTCAGGAGCTTGGGTCATCCGCGGCCGTTAGCAAAGCGCGGCGTGCCCCGCAACGGGCGAGTTTACTGGTAATTCAGCGTAATGGTCCAAGTGCCGCGATATGTGCCGGGCGCCTGGTTGGCATTGACGTCAAGCGTTGCACCGACTGGAAAGGCAAAGCCGCCGCTGGGCGTGGCAATACGAAAGACGCGCGGCGTCGTCGTAAGCACGGCGGTCGGTGTGCTACCAATGACAAATGTGTGCGCCCGCATCCGCGTTCCCGGGCCTGTCAGGAAAATGCTGTTGCTGCCCAGCGAGATCTGGACGCGCTGGTTTGGCTGACCGAAACCGGCAAAAATGGCAGTATGATGTGTGTTGCCGGTCAATGTGACGCCGCCTGTGCGTGATCGCACGCCACTGGGGGCGACTGTAATGGTGCCACTGGCATTGCTGGCGAAGATCTGGCCGAAACTGAGTTCTTCCGTTTGGATGAAGCTGAGCCGCGTGACCACGCCAACTTGTGATTGGGTGCGTTCGGCATCTGCATGTGCAGGCGTCACGAAGCCGATACAGGTCAGCGACACTGCAGCCCAAGTCGCAAAGCGCGCAATATATGTGGAGCGACATCCCATTCCACAGCTTTTAGCAAGAAGCTGTAAATGGACAGTAAATTTGCGGTTGCCCGTCTTTCCGGATTGCTTTGGGCCTTGCACGGCCGGGATGTATGCAGCGAGCTTCCGGAATGCAGACGGGCGTGCCTTATCCTTGGCAGACAGCCAACTGCTCGCTCGCACGAATCGTACAGCCAGAAGAACTTTATTTGCCCCGCTCATGGACAGTGTCTGTCACACCGGGCTGCAACATTGGCTTAGTGTTTACGGTTAACGCAGCTTAACCGGTTGCAACACAGCCTTGCATTGCGCGGCCTGACAGGCTCGGCTATCGATTTGTGTCTATGAATGATGCAGCTATTTCGATCCGCGATCTTTGCAAAACCTATGCCTCTGGGAAACAGGCGCTAGATGGCGTCAGTTTCGATGTTCAGCGCGGGTCGATATTCGGCCTGCTTGGTCCCAATGGTGCGGGTAAATCTACGCTGATCAATATCCTTGCCGGCATGGTGCAGAAAAGCGCCGGCACGGCGAGCATCTGGGGTTTCGATATCGATGCCAACCCGCGCAATGCAAAGGCATCTATCGGCATTGTGCCTCAGGAAATCATGTTCGACCCCTTTTTCACGCCGTTTGAGACACTGGAACTTTATGCGGGCCTTTATGGCGTGCCTAAGGCCAAGCGGCGCTCGATGGAGTTGTTGCGGGCGGTAAGGCTGGAAGATAAGGCCAATGCCTATGCCCGCACGCTTTCAGGCGGGATGAAGCGGCGGTTGCTGGTGGCAAAGGCAATGGTGCATTCGCCGCCGGTAATTGTGCTCGACGAACCGACCGCCGGGGTCGATATCGAGTTGCGCCAGCAATTGTGGGATTATGTGGTCGAATTGAACAAGGGTGGCACCACCGTCGTTCTGACCACCCATTATCTCGAAGAGGCGGAGCAATTGTGCGACCGGATCGCGATCATCAACCATGGCCGGTTGATTGCGGATAAGCCGACGCGCGAACTGGTGGGAATGGCGCGCGAGAAAGCCGTTCTCCTGACCCTTGACCGCGATATTGATACCGTGCCTGCGCATCCTGCATTTGAAAAGGTGGAACGGATCGCCGACCGTACGATAGAGATCACCTATAACAAGGACCGCATGAACGCGGGAGAGGTGCTTGCAGCCGTTCAAGGCCTGGGCCTGGGCATCATAGATGTGACCACCAAGGAGGCCGATCTTGAGGATGTGTTCCTCAGCCTCACCAGCGGATCGGCCGAATAGGCCCCTTCCCCGAAGGGAAGGGACACCCATTCAGAAGCGGTAGCTGATACCGGCGCTGACGACCCAGGGGTCAAGTTCATGCTTGGTGCTGAGCGCCAGAGCGTTGCCAGCAAAAAAGCGGGCGGTTGTGTTCATGAAATACCGCTTTGCATCGAGCGACAGGCCAAGGCCGCTATCGTCGAGGGCAAAATCGATACCACCCTGCAGCGCAAGACCGAGTTCGTTCGAAAGGTCGACACGCGTTGCGCCCAGCGTGCGTGCGGTCGCATCCGGCTCCTCACCGAAAATGATGAAATAGCTTGGTCCTGCGCCCAGATAGGGTTTGAACCCGCCGCCAAGGTCAAGATGATATTTTGCGGTGACAGTTGCAGGAATGATGTTGGCGTTGGAAACCAGCCTTGCCCCGGCCAGTGCGCCTGCGCCAACAACATCATGTTGGGTGACGCCGGCGATTGTCTCGACGGACACATTGGGCGTCAGGAAATATTCAATGGCAACCGTCGGCGTCACATTGGTGTCGGCCTTGGTCTGGGAACCTGCCGCAAGCCCGATGCGGTCAGTGTTAACCTTTGTGATCTTGGCGCTGGGATCAACCAGCGTTGCAAAAGCCTTGACCTGAATTTTGCCCTGCGGGTCTTCGGCTAATGCGGGAGACGCGGCCATGGTCGCGAAAGCGGCCATTGCCAACATTTTTGTGGTAGTTTTCATGATGAGCTAGCTCCATCTGGTCCTTGAGCCGGCAGTACAGGATGCAGCCCTGCCGGCCATGCATCCCTGTTTCATCCCTCGTCGCAATTGGGGATGCAGTCCCCGATGTTCAACCCTCTGACTCTACGGGCTTTTGCCTATGTGTGATCGGGAATCACGGGAATTGACAGCGCGTATGCAAAAGCACAGGGAAAAGAGGTGGCACATAAATCCGACATCCTCATCATTGGTTCGGGCGCGGCCGGACTGACCGCTGCGCTGCAACTTGCCCAGAAATACAAGGTGGCGGTTTTGGCCAAGGGCGCGTTGTCCGACGGTGCAACCGCCTGGGCCCAGGGCGGTATCGCCGCTGTACTTGAACCCGGCGACACCTTTGAAAGTCATATTGAGGATACGATGATCGCCGGTGGCGGTCTGAACAACCGTGCGACCGTCGAATTTGTTGTCGAAAATGCGCCTGAGGCAATCGACCGGCTGGCAAAACTCGGCGTGCCTTTCAATCTTGACGGCCCAGATAAGGGCGACTGGCATCTGACCCGCGAAGGCGGACATAGCCACCGGCGGATCGTGCATGTGGATGACGCTACTGGTTGGGCGGTGCAGCAGGCGCTGGAAGCTGCCGCGCATGCCAATCCCAACATCACTCTCATTCCCGATATGGTCGCGATTGACCTGATATTGGGGCGCCACCAGCTTCGCTTTTCGACAAGCGGGCGCATTCATGGCGTCTATGCATTGAATCGTGCGACGGGCCTGGTTGAAACCTTCACTGCGCGCGCGACAATCCTTGCTAGCGGCGGGGCAGGGCGGACCTATCTTTATTCAACTGCACCACGCGGAGCGACCGGTGACGGCATCGCCATGGCGTGGCGCGCAGGATGCCGTGCGTCGAACATGGAAATGATGCAGTTCCATCCGACCTGCCTCTACAATCTGGAGATCAAGAATTTCCTGATTACCGAGGCTGTGCGCGGCGAAGGCGGGATATTGAAAAACCCCAAAACCGGGCATCGCTACATGCCTGATTATGATCCGCGTGCCGAACTTGCCCCGCGCGATATTGTTGCGCGTGCCAATGATGCCGAAATCAAGCGCGACGGCCTAGATTATGTCCATCTGGATATCAGCCACAAACCGGCGGACTTCGTGAAAGCGCATTTCCCCAACATTTATGAAAAGCTGATGGGTCTGGGCATCGACATCACCAAGGAACCGATACCGGTTGTGCCGGCGCAGCATTACACCTGTGGCGGCGTGCTGGTTGATCTGAACGGCTGCACCGATGCGCCGGGGCTTTATGCCGCGGGCGAGGTCACCCAATCAGGCCTGCATGGTGCAAACCGCCTTGCGTCCAATTCGCTCCTTGAATGTTTCGTATTCGGCGATTCCTGCGCACGCCATATTGATGCCAATTGGGACAGCCTGCCGCCGCCTCCGCCGATCCGGCCATGGGATGAAAGCCGTGTGACCGACAGCGATGAAGAAGTGGTGATCGCCCAGTGCTGGCGGGAAATCCGCCAATTCATGTGGAACTTTGTCGGCATCGTGCGCACCACCAAAAGGCTGGAGCGGGCCAAGCACCGGATCGACCTGTTGAGGCAGGAGGTCGAGGATTATTACAGCCACTTCCGCGTGACACCCGACCTCATCGAGTTGCGCAACCTTGTCGAGGTGGCCGATCTGATCATCCGCTGTGCACTGACCCGCAAGGAAAGCCGCGGGTTGCACTATACACTTGATTTTCCTGAGGCGCTACCTGCGCCCAAAGATACCGTGCTGGTGCCCTAGGCCCTTTTGCGCGCCACCCACATATGGTGGATGCCGACAATCACCGCGCCGATGGCAAGGCCGATGACGCCCGAAATCGTCGCGTCGGCAATCCATGCAGCGGCACCTTCGTGCAGGCCCACCCAGTCTGCGGGATGCAGGCCAAAGCCGTGGACGATGATCTGCCCACCGACCCAGAGCATTGCAGCGGTGCCGACGATCGAGAGGAAGGACATCAGTTTCGGCATGGCCCTGACGAGACCTCGGCCAATCGCCTGCGATGCGCCATTTTCGCGCTTTGCCATGTGCAAGCCGATATCGTCCATTTTCACGATCAGCCCGACCACGCCATAAACCGCGATGGTGATGCCGATGGCGACCACTACCAGAACGCCGGCCTCCAGCCAGATTGAGGTTTCAGCAAGGCCTTTCACCTCGTTGAGGGCGATTGCCATGATTTCCGCCGAAAGGATGAAGTCGGTGCGCACCGCGCCCTTCACCATTGTCTCCTCATGTGTCTTGTCGCAGACCTCGGCAAGTTCCTCTGCCAGCGTTTCTTGCTCATGCGGCATCAGTTTTTCGAGGACCTTTTCGGCACCTTCGAAACAGAGAAACGCCCCGCCGGCCATTAATAGCGGCGTGATCGCCTGTGGCAGAAAGAAACTCAGCAGCAATGCGACCGGCAGGATGATGACGATCTTGTTGAACAATGATCCCTTTGCGATCCGCCAGATGATTGGCAGTTCGCGGTCCGGGGTAAAGCCTGTCACATATTGCGGCGTAACCGCAGTATCGTCGATCACTACCCCGGCAGCCTTGCTGCTGGCCTTGCCTGCAGCCGCTGCGACATCATCGATCGATGCGGACGCCACCTTGGCAATAGTGGCAATATCGTCGAGCAGCGCAGCAAGGCCTGAAGGCATCGTATAACCTCTTCTTTAGGATTGAGACTTTTGTTAGCCGCCTGACCGAACGCTTGTCGATAGCGCATCGCCGCCAACGTGACAGAGCGCTATGCAGCCGCAGCCCGACTAGTTGCCGTCAAACCCTTCTGCCAGGAAGCGCTCTGCAAGCGCGGCATGGAGCGCGGCGCCCTTTGCCATCACACGTTCGTCGAGGACCATGCGGTTTGAATGGAGGCCGCAGCAGGAACGCCAGTCATCGCCTTCATGGCTGGCGCCGAGGAAGAACATAGCGCCCGGTACCTTTTCGAGCACATAGGCGAAGTCTTCCGCGCCCATGATGGGATGATCGAGCGACATCCAGCTCTCGGTCCCAAACTGCGCCTCAACCACCTGCTGGCCAAAACGGACAGCATGATTGTCGCAGATTGTGACCGGGAAGCCTTGTTCGATATGCACCTCTGCCGAACAGCCATGGGCGGCAGCAATGGCGGGGATAAGGCGGTGCAACTCTTCGGCGACCATCGCCCTGCGCTTGGGCGACAAGGTGCGGATCGTGCCGAGCATCGAAGCGGTTTCAGGAATGATGTTGTTGGTTGTGCCCGCTTCGATCTTGGCAATGGTGATGACTGCGGGATCGAAGACCGAAATTTTGCGCGTTACCATCGACTGGATAGCCGAAACGATTTCGCAGGCGACGGGGATTGGGTCGGTCGCGTCATGTGGCATCGAGGCGTGCCCGCCCGCGCCCTTGACCTTGATCGACAGGACGTCGGACGATGCCAGCAGGGGGCCGGCACGGCCGGTGAAGATGCCATGCGGCGCGTTGGGCATGATGTGGAGGGCAAAAGCCGCGTCAGGCAGCGGATCGATTAGTCCGTCGTCGAGCATGAAGCGTGCGCCATGATGGCCCTCTTCGCCCGGCTGAAACATGAAATAGACTGTACCGGCCAGTTCGTCCTTACGCGCGCAGAGCATCTTGGCCGCGCCCACCAGCATTGCGACATGTGTGTCATGCCCGCAGGCGTGCATCGCGCCTGCCGTTTCGGACGAGAAATCGAGGCCGGTGTCTTCATGCAGCGGCAGCGCATCCATATCGCCGCGCAGCAGCACGGTGCGCCCGTTGCTCGGCCCTTTCAGCACGGCCAGCAGGCCGGTGGTCGATGGGCCTTCCCGAAATTCGAGCGGCAGACCAGCGAGGGCGTCCTTGATCTTGGCCAGCGTTTTCGGGTTTTGCAGACCGAGTTCAGGCTCGCGATGGATCGCGCGGCGCAGTTCAATCAGGTCGGGCAGGATAGCGTCGGCGTTGTCACGCCAGAGTGAGTCATTCAGCGTCATGGCTGCTTGCTAGCACTTGCTGCAACGCAAGGGTAGCGCCTTAAATGCCCCCTCCCGCATGGCACGGGAGGGGAGCTTGAAGTCCTATCAATCTTCCAGACGCACGGTCGCATATTGCGTCGGAGCGCCGCGGCGCTTGACGCCGAGCAGCACGGCGCTGCGTCCGGCTTTTTTCGCCTCGCCAATCGCGCTTGCGAATTGGGCAGGCGATGCCACGCCGCGATAATTGACCGAAACGATCACATCGCCCCGGCGAATACCGGCCTGCGCTGCCGAACCTGTTCCCGGAATATCAATGACCACGCCCTTCATGCTGGCATCCATGCCCAACTGGCGTGCGATATCGGGGCTGAGGGGAATCACGCTGGCACCGATGGCGTCGCGAATGATTTTTGCATCGCCGTTGTCGCCACCATTGTCGAAATCCTTGTTCTCGTCAGGATCAAAGGTGCTCTGTGCCAGCTTTTCCTCCGGCGGACGGGTGCCTACAGTGGCGTTCAGCCGCATCGGTTTGCCTTCGCGCAAGATCTCCAGCGGGATGTTCGTGCCCGGCTTGATGTTGGCGACAATGTAGGAAAGCGTGTTGTCTGGGGTAACATCCTGACCGTTGACCTTGAGGACGATATCGCCCTCCTTCAATCCCGCCTTGTCGGCAGCTTCGCCAGGGACAGTACGGGTCACGAATTCGCCGCGGTTTTTGTCGATCCCCAGGGCGTCTGCCATGTCGGGTCCGACCTGCTGGATACCGATCCCCAGATAGCCACGCTCGGGGCGCACGCCCTTACGCAGCGATTCGATCACAGGAAGCGCTTCTTCGGCAGGGATGGCAAAGCCGACGCCGATATTCGCGCCAACGGGCGAGATCAGGCGGTTGTTGATCCCGATTACTTTGCCCTGCAGGTTGAACAGAGGGCCGCCGCTATTGCCGGGGTTGATCGCGGTGTCGGTTTGGATGAAGCGGTCATAGGCACCGCCTGCACCGAT
Organism: Sphingobium sp.; assembly: GCA_035196065.1. Taxonomy (NCBI): domain Bacteria; kingdom Pseudomonadati; phylum Pseudomonadota; class Alphaproteobacteria; order Sphingomonadales; family Sphingobiaceae; genus Sphingobium; species Sphingobium sp. The sequence continues at coordinate 38,384 of CP136575.1, read as the reverse complement.
ATTGCGCTGGAGCGCCGAAATGATGCCAGCTGTCACCGAACTGTTAAGACCGAGCGGGTTGCCGATCGCGATCACCCAGTCACCGACGCGATTCTTCTGTGAACTTTCCATTTCGACATAAGGCAGGTTTGTTGCGTCGATCTTGATCAAAGCAACATCCGAGGTCGGATCGCGGCCGACGATCTTTGCGGTATATTCCTTACCGTCGAACAGCGTCACCGTCACCGTATCAACGGCTTCGCCTGCAGGCCCGCCGGCGATGACATGGTTGTTCGTGACAATATAACCGTCAGAGGAAATGATGAAGCCCGAACCACCGCTCTGCTGTTCCTGCGTTACCGGGCGGCGTTCGCCGGTAAAGGGGTTGAAGCTGGTGGCGACCTGCACCTTTTGCTTGGTCGCGATGTTCACAACCGCTGGCTGCAGCCGTTCAACCAGATCGGCAAAGCTGCCTGGCGCGCCGCGCGGGGCCAGGCTCGATTGCGCGATGGCCACGGGGCCTTGCGCCGTTACCGGTCCTGCATCACCCGTGGAAAGCGCGTATGCGCTGCCTGACAGCAGCAAGAGGGCAGTCACTCCATAAGCGTAACGCACGATATCATTTCCTCTCATTCAAACCCTGTCCGGATGATCCCGGAAATTTCCCCAAAGCCCTTGCGGGCAAATAATGAACAGCAATTGAATAGGCCCAAATTGCCGATTGCCACCTTGTCGAACCGTCTATGCGCTTCGACAAACGACTATTCATCAACGCCCGTCGCGAAAGTTGCGCAGGAATTCGTTGTTCGGTGACAGCACGATATTGGTCTTGCCGACATTTTCGCCATCCTGAGCAAAGGTGCGGCGATAGGACTGCATCGACCGGTAGAAATCGTAGAATCCGGGATCCTTGTTATAGCTGGTGGCGTAGATACGCGCGGCCTCTGCCTCAGCATTGGCGCGGATGATCTGCGCTTCCTTTTGGCCCTCGGCGTCAATTGCGATTGCTTCCTGCTGACGCGCACTGCGCATCCGTTCGAAAGCCGATTTCAGCGGGGCGCCATCGGGCAAGTCGGCGCGCTTGATACGCACGTCGATAATCTCTGCCCCATATTTACGTGCTTCGCGGTTCAATGCCGTCTGCACCCGGTCCATCACTTGGCCGCGTTCGGGGCTGAGCATAGTGGCAAAGGTGGTGCGGCCCAGCTCGTTGCGTAGCGACGAACCAAGGATCGTGCGCAGCTGATCACGCAACCGATCTTCGCTGCGGATCGTGGTGTACATGAGCACCGGCTTGGTCACGCGAAAACGGGCAAAGGCATCGACCTGCAGGCGCAACTGGTCGGTGGATAGCACCTCCTGCCGCTCCATCTCGACGCTCAACACGCGTTTGTCGATATACTGAATTTGTTCGATGAAGGGGATGCGGAACACAAGACCTGTGGCCCGCTCGCCGAACTGCTGCTTCGGTTTATAGGCGTTCACGACGCGCAGCGGTTTGCCATAGCTGCTGACGATGGCCTGCTGCGTTTCAGGAACGACCGAAACCGACATGCCCAGCAAGACAAGGACACCCAGCCCCGCAAGGCTCATTGCGAAAGGATTTTGCAGGAAGGGCCGGTTCATTGCTTTTTCCCTGTGACAGTAACGGTGTCAGTGGTCGGATTGGCGCGCCGTTCGAGCGCTGGAAGCGGCAGGTAAGGCGTGACGCCGCCGGTCTCGACGATTGTCTTGTCTACCTTGCCGAGCACCTGCTCCATGGTTTCATAATAGAGCCGGCGGCGGGTCACTTCGGGTGCTTGACGATATTCTTCGTAAATCTTGTCGAACTCGGCGGTTTCACCGCGCGCAAGCTCGGTCACTCGGCTTGAATAGGCTCGGGCTTCGTTGAGATAGCTTTCGCGGCGCTGCTGCGCGGCGTTTACTTCGCGGAAGGCCTCATTGACCTCTGCCGGCGGATCGGATTCACGGATCGAGATGCTCTGGACGAAAACGCCCGAGCGATATTCATCGAAAATCGCCTGCATGCGCTGGCGCACCTGTGCCTCGATTTCCGAACGGCTGCCGCCAATGGCCTGGATCAGGTCAAAATTGGCGACGGCCGCGCGCATTGCGCTTTCCGCTACTTCCTGCACGCTGGTTTCGGGCTGGTCGAGTTGGAACAGGTATAGTTCGGGATCGCGGATCGACCAGCGGACGTCATAGGCCATGTCGACCAGATTTTGGTCGCGGGTCAGGACGAGATTTTCGCTGTTCGCGCGAACCGAACCGATTGATGTGGTTCTGATCTGCTGGGTGTCGACCTTTTCCAGTCGCTCGATAGGCGCAGGCAGGGTCAGCGCGATACCGGGTGCCACAGTACGTGAATAGCTGCCGAAAAAGGTAACCACGCCCTCTTGTTCAGGGCCGATGCGATGGATGCTGGTCCATGCCAGCCAGATGACGGCAAGGCCGCCGGCGATCATCGGCCACCAGCTTTTGCCATTGGCACGGGGCGGAAGGCCACCCCAACCGCCGCCGCCGGGGCGACGGAAAAGTTCCTCAAGCGAGGGACCACGCGGACGTCCTGACGACGCATTTTGCGGTTCCCACGGATTGGCCGTCTTGCCTTTGTCGTCCGGGCCATTTTCGGGTTCATTCGACACAGGTTCAGCCGGCTTTCTGCCGCCCTTGCCCGAACCGGGAAGATCCCATGGTCCCTTGCCTTCGTTATGCGACGCCTGCGGCGTCGCGCCATCCTCGTTTTTCATCATTGCCGACATATAGGAACGGCGTTTCAAGAAAAACAGTGTCATTCCCGACAATCTGATTCTATTCGGAATTTCATGATTGATATTGGTAAAGTTACAGAGGCCATCGCAGCGGTTGCACAAGGCCGCGCGAGTGGCATCAGGGAAAAAGACGGCACGGTTTTGCTGATGCTGGACGTGTCCGGACTGGACGTTGGCGCGCGTGATGCGCTGGCGCAGTCGGTCGAAGCCGCGGCAAATGCGGCTGCACCGGGCGCGCCGGTAAAGCTGTTGCAGACAGCAGAGCGTATCGTGCCGCGCCTGATCGCCATTGCTAGCGGCAAAGGTGGGGTCGGCAAATCGACGCTTTCGACCAATCTTGCCGTTGCAATGCGCCGGCAAGGTCGTGCCGTCGGGCTTGTTGATGCCGATATCTATGGTCCATCGCAACCGCGCCTACTGGGCGTTGAAGGCATCAAGCCAGAGGCTGAAGACAAGAAAATGCACCCGGTGACAGGCGCAGGCGGGGTTCCGTTTCTGTCCATGGGGCAATTGGCCGCCCCCGGTCAGGCAATTGCATGGCGCGGCCCGATGGCAGGGCAGGCGCTGTCGCAACTGGTCGATGCGCATTGGGGCGCGGTTCGCGAAATTGTGGTCGATATGCCGCCTGGTACCGGCGACATTCAACTTTCGATGATTCAAAAGCATCGACCAGCAGGCGCGTTGATTGTTTCGACGCCCCAAGACCTAGCCTTGATGGATGCCACCCGCGCCATCAGTTTTTTCAACCAAGCGAAGGTGCCGATCATCGGTCTGGTCGAAAATATGGCCGGCTATATCTGCCCGCATTGCGGCGAGATCAGTGATCCTTTCGGTCGCGGCGGTGCGGAGGCGGCTGCCGCGGAAATGGGTATTCCCTTCCTTGGCCGGATTCCGCTCGATATTGCGGTTCGACTTGCCAGCGATGCCGGCACCCCGCCTGCACTGTGCGATGATGTGGTGGCCCAGGCTTTTGGCGATATCGGTCGCAAATTGTCTGCATGGTTTGACGGGGGATCAGGGCAAAAGGGATGAGCGACGCGAAGCCCCTGCAGCTCAACCGGCGCAACCTGCTGATTGGCGGCGGCGTTGGCGTTGGCCTGCTGGTCGGCTGGGCCGTTTGGCCGCGCCGCTACCTTCCCACTATGGTTGCCGAAAAGGGTGAGCATCTCTTCGGCCCATGGCTGAAGATCGGGGAGGACGGGCGTGTCACGGTCGCGATCCCTCAAGCCGAAATGGGGCAGGGTAGCTATACTGCGCTGGCGCAAATCATCGCGGGCGAACTGGGTGCTGATTGGCGGTCGGTCGCCGTTGAGCCAGCTTTGCCCAGCCCTGTCTTCGCCAATGAATTATTTGTGCGCGAATGGCGGTCGGCCTTCGTTCCTGCCGCAATGGGCGCGATCAGCGACGAACGCTGGCTTGATGCGCCGGGCGATGAATGGGTGACACGCAACAATTTCATGATCACGGCAGGGTCAACCTCGATCCGCCAGTTTGAACGGCCGTGCCGCATCGCTGGTGCCGCCGCGCGGGCGGTGCTTTGCATGGCGGCGGCTGAACGTTGGGATACCGATTGGGAAAGCTGCGAAACCGAAGCTGGTTTTGTCACTTTCGGCAAACGCAAAATTGCCTTTGCCGAACTGGTGGCAGATGCTGCGGGAATGGACGTTCCCAGCCCGGTTCCGCTGCGTCCTTTTGCCGCAAACGCGATTTCGGGCAAAGAGGCGATCCGGCTGGATGCTGCGGCCAAGGTCGATGGCAGTGCCAATTTCGCGGGCGACATTCGCCTGCCCGACATGCTCTATGCATCGGTGCGCGCAGGGCCAATCGGCGACACGGTGCTCAAGGAGATTGACCGCGACGGCGCTATTGGGATCAAGGGGCTGGTTGATGTGGTGCGCACCGACCATTGGGTTGCGGCGCTTGGTACCAACTGGTGGGCGGCGAACAAGGCGCTCGACTCCATGGCACCGGTGTTTGCCACTACCGGACGTAAGCCGGAGACCGCATCAATCAACAATCAGCTTGAACGTGCGCTCGACAAGGGGCCTGGCGCGCGCTTTGTTGAAATCGGCTCGGTCGACGCCACGCTTGAAAAATCGGCGGGTACGCGCGTTTATCGTAGCCAGTTTTCGGTGCAGCCGGCGCTGCATGCTCCCATCGAAACGCGCAGTGCGACTGCCCAATTTGCGCAAGGACGGCTTACACTATGGCTGGCGACGCAGGCACCGCAGGCGGCACGCATCGCTGCCGCCAAGGCTATCGGGATCGATGCAGATGATGTTGCGCTGATCCAGATGCAGGCAGGCGGTAGTTTCGGGCGGAATCTTGATTCGCAGATAGCGGCGCAGGTTGCCGTGCTGGCCAAACATGTCGGTCGGCCGGTGCAACTGATCTGGTCGCGCCCCGAAGACTTCATGCGCGATCATGTTCGTCCGCCTGCCATGGCCCGGATGACGGCTTCGCTAGATATGGCGGGAAGGATTGCCGGAATGGCGGTCCGTATCGCCGTGCCGCCAATGGCGCGCGAACAGGTGGAGCGTCTGCGCGGCGCAAGCCCGGTTGAAGCGTTGAAAGAGGTCGCCGGTGAACATGATCCACTTGCGATTGACGGGGCCTTCCCGCCTTATGCGATCCCCAATCTCAGCATCGATCATTTCCCCGTAGACCTGCCACTTCCTACTGGCCTGTGGCGCGGTAATGCGCATAGCTACACCGCCTTTTTCGTTGAAAGTTTCATCAACGAACTGGCCGCTGCTGCGGGGTTGGAGCCTTTGTCGTTCCGCATGCAGATGTTAGTCGGGCAGACGCGACTGGCCCGATGTCTTACAGGCGTTGCGGCGCTGGCGGGTTGGGATGGTGGTGCCGAAGCCAGCGGCAAGGGCATTGCATGTCATTCCATGTATGGCAGCCACATCGCCGTGATCGCGTCTGCGCGCACCGACGAAAATGGTGTTCGCGTCGATCGCATATCGGCCTGCGTCGATTGCGGTCGGCTGATCAACCCCGAGCTTGCGCGCCAGCAGATCGAGGGCGGTATCGTGTTCGGCCTTGCGCAGGCGCTTGGTTCGGCTACCGATTATGAAAATGGCTTGCCGGTGGCGCGGCGTCTGCGCGACCTTGATCTGCCGATATTGTCGGACATTCCCGAGATTGAAATCGAATTTCTGCGCAATGACGAAGAACCTGGCGGTGTCAGCGAATTGGGCGTGCCCGCAGTTGCGCCCGCCATATCCAATGCGCTTTTTTCTGCAGCAGGGATCAAATTGAGGGAATTGCCCTTATTGTCGCGCGGGCTGTGAAGGCTATCGCGCTGTTATGAACCTCCCCCAAAATCACCCTTCCGTAAAAACGCCCAAGGTCGGCGTGCTGCTTGTCAATCTGGGCACGCCCGAAGCGCCGACGCCTTCAGCCGTGCGCCGCTATTTGAAGCAATTTCTTTCGGACCGGCGCGTTGTGGAAATCCCTGCGCTTATCTGGCAGCCGATCCTGCGTGGGATTATCCTCAATGTCAGGCCCCGCAAATCGGCCGCCAATTACGCCAAGGTCTGGATGGACGATGGCTCGCCGCTGGCTGTCTACAGCAAGGCGCAGGCCGAAAAGCTGCAGCAAAGACTGCCCGACGCCGACGTTCGCTATGCGATGCGTTACGGCGAACCTTCGATCGAACGGCAGTTGCACGCGATGAAGGCCGATGGCTGCAACCGCATCTTGGTTGCGCCGCTTTATCCGCAATATTCGGGTGCAACCACCGCAACGGTGATCGACGAAGTTGGCCGCACGCTTGCGGCAATGCGCTGGCAGCCCGCCATTCGCACGCTGCCTGCCTATCATGATGATCCGGCTTATATTGAGGCGGTGGCGCAATCACTGCGCGAAGGGCTGGCGGCGCTCGATTTCGAACCGGAAGAAATCATCGCAAGTTTCCATGGCATGCCGGATCGCACGCTGCATCTGGGCGATCCCTATCATTGCCATTGCCAGAAATCGGCCCGGCTGTTGGCAGAGGCTGTCGGCCGGCCGCTGACCATCGCTTTCCAATCGCGTTTTGGCCGTGCAAAATGGCTCGAACCGTCCACCGACGCCACGCTTGAGCGGCTGGCGCATGAGGGACGCAAAAAGGTTGCAATCTTTGCTCCGGGCTTCTCGGTCGACTGCCTCGAAACGCTCGAGGAACTGGCGATGCAAGGGCAGGAGCAGTTCGAGGAGGCTGGCGGTGAGCGCTATGCCTATATCCCGTGCCTTAATGATGGCGAGCCGGGCATGGACATGCTCGAAACGCTTGTTCGGCGTGAGCTTTCCGGCTGGCTTTGAATGACAATGCGCTGACGTTTACGGCAACTTGTCGCTATTCCCGACTCCAACTATGCCTTTGCTATCTGGAGGCAAAGGGCAGGAGTGGATTAAATGACGCGTATTGCGGTTGTAACCGGCGGGACCCGCGGGATTGGTGAAGCGATAAGCCTGAAGCTGAAGGAAAAGGGCCGCCATGTTATCGCCAATTATGGCGGTAATGACGAAGCCGCTCGTGCTTTTTCGGCTCGTACCGGCATCGATGTGCGGAAATGGGATGTGGGCGATCATCAGGCCTGCCTTGATGCCTGTGCAGAGATTGAAGAGCAGTTCGGTCCAATCGATATCCTCGTCAATAATGCGGGTATCACTCGCGATGCGACGATCATGAAAATGACCTTTGAACAGTGGGACGAAGTCATCCGGATCGACCTTACGGGCTGCTTCAACATGGCAAAGGCCTGCTTTCCCAATATGCGCACGCGCAGCTGGGGCCGGATCGTCAATGTCGGCTCAGTCAACGGGCAGGGCGGCCAGATCGGCCAGGTTAACTACGCAGCCGCCAAATCCGGCATTCACGGTTTTACCAAATCGCTCGCCATGGAAGGCGCGCGCTTTGGTGTGACAGCCAATGCCATCGCTCCAGGCTATATTGCGACCGAAATGCTCTCGACCATCCCTGACAATGTGATGGAAAAAATTGTCGCGCAAATTCCTGTCGGCCGATTGGGCCAGCCAGAGGAAATCGCCCGCGGCGTCGAATTTCTTACCAGCGACAATGCCAGTTTCATCACCGGATCGACGCTGTCGATCAACGGTGGCCAGCATATGTATTGATGGCCCTAAATCCGCCATATCATCCGCCAGTTAAGCGGAGCATTACAATTGCAGGTCACCAGACCTCAATCAGTCTGGAACCGCTTTTCTGGGAGATGCTGGTAGAGGCGGCTGCCGAACAGGGTATGCCAGTTAGTACTCTGGTGGGCGAAATCGACAATCAACGGCTTGCGTCGCCGACGCCTTCTGGACTGGCAGGTGCGATCCGGATCTGGCTGGTTGAAAGGTTGCGCGGTAGCGCCGAATAAAAAGTGCCGCACTGCCATATGGCAATTGCGGCACAAGACGCGACCCGAAGGATGAAATGGAACAGCTTGTAGCGTTCGGTAACGACGCGGCCGAGCAATTAGTTCAGTCCACCGGAATAAGTTCATAGCCGGTTGCTGGCCCTTCGGGGGGGGGAAGGCCAGCTTCGGATGGGAGCGGAATGAGGGAGGGAGGGCCCGCTGTTTATCCGAACACAATTGCTTGAACCGCATCGTTAGGAGCAGATTCTAGCCAGTTTGCAACGAAGGCCAATACCGGCAATTTCCTACCGGATTTCTCCTATAGGGTAATTTAGAGACCCGCTTCGACCGCAATGCGCACGGCATCGGCCGCATTTGACGTCGACAATTTCTTGAACATCAGCATCCGATGCATCTGCACGGTCTTCTCGCTCAGCGAGAGCATATAGGCGATCTGCTTGGTGCGGAAACCTTGAGCCATGTGTCTCAGGATTTCGCGCTGGCGCGGTGACAGTCGCTCGACAATGCGCGCTGCCTCCTGCTGCCTCACAACCGCGATGCTCTCTTCGTCATGGACGACTTCGATCTGTGATCCGACGAAATACTCTACACGCCCTGCATCATCGAACAGTGGCGCAATTACCACGGCGTTGCGAAAGGGAGAGCCGTCCTTGCGGTAATTGACCAGCTCGGCGAGTGTGGATCGACGCTCCTGAATGGCTTGGCGCAGCCGTTCAGTCTGACCAGTTTCAGTATCGGCGCCGCGCAGAAACCGGCAGTTGCGTCCCAAAACCTCATCGGCATCGTAGCCGGTTAGGTCGAGAAACGCCTGATTGACCGCGATCAGCGGGTTATCTTCCTGCTTGGGGTCGCTGACAACTGTCGCAATGGGGCTGTGTTGGATCGAATCCAGAACCGGGTGCCGCTTCCGGCTCGCTACGCGCATGTGCATGATATTCAGATTCCCTTCGCGGGGAAAATGGAACATTCGGCGCCACTTGGCAAGCGGAATACAGGGTTTTTACTGTAGTCCGAATTTTTCGTTTACAATTGGATACTCCTAGGCCGCCTCAATCTGCACCAACGCGTTCGATATCTGCGCCCGCCAGTTGCAGCTTTTCCTCTAGGCGTTCATAGCCGCGATCCAGGTGATAAATGCGCTGCACCTGCGTTTCGCCCTCGGCAATCAGGCCGGCGATGATCAGGCTCATCGACGCACGCAGGTCGGTCGCCATCACCGGCGCTCCGGTAAGTTTCTGCACACCATGGACGATCGCGGTTCGACCCTTGGTCTCTATATGAGCGCCCATCCGGTTGAGTTCGGGAACGTGCATATAGCGGTTTTCAAAGATTGTTTCGGTCAGCACGCTGGCACCATCGGCCATGCATAGCATCGCCATGAACTGCGCCTGCATGTCGGTGGCAAAGCCCGGATAGGGCGCGGTCGAGATTGTCAGCGGCTTCAGCCTGCCTTCGGCGGCAACTTTCAATCCGCCGGCGATCGCTTCAACTGAAACGCCTGCAGCGCGCAGGGCGTCGACGGTGGCCTGCATTTCCGGTTCATTTGCCCCGACCAGCTCGACTTCGCCGCCTGTGGTGGCAACCGCGCAGGCATAGCTGCCGGCTTCGATACGGTCGCTCATCACCCGATAAGTGGCGCCATGCAGCCTGTCCCTGCCATGGATGATCAGGTCCGAACTGCCGATGCCTTCGATATGCGCACCCATAGCAACCAGCAGATTGCACAGATCAACGATTTCAGGCTCGCGCGCGGCATTGTGGAGGATGCAGGTGCCCTTGGCGAGCACTGCGGCCATCAAGGCATTTTCGGTGGCACCCACTGACACAACCGGAAATGTGTAGCTGCCGCCCGGCAGGCCGCTGCCCGGTGCCGTCGCCTTCACATAGCCTGAGGCCAGTTCAATCTCTGCGCCAAAGGCTTCCAGTGCCTTCAGGTGCAGGTCGATTGGTCTGTTGCCGATCGCACAGCCGCCAGGCAGTGATACCGTCGCTTCCCCCATCCGTGCGAGCATCGGACCAAGGACGAGAATCGATGCGCGCATCTTACGCACCAGCTCATAGGGTGCGACAGAGGAAGTAATCCGGGGCGCTTCCAGCGTCATCACCCGCCCGAAATCCTCGGGGCGCGATCCGGCTATGGTGGTAGAAATACCAAATTGGTTCAGCAGATGCTGAAAGCCATCAATATCGGCAAGTCGGGGAAGGTTGCGCAACGTCAGCGGCTCGTCGGTCAGCAGCGCACAGGGAAGCAGTGTCAAAGCACTGTTTTTTGCGCCTGAAATCGGGATTTTGCCTCTGAGCTGATTGCCGCCGCGAATGATGATTTTATCCATCGCCCGTATTTAGCGGCATTGTGTGCGGAGGCAAGCCAGACTAATGCAGGAGCAGGAATCGACGCCATGAAACCATGTTTTCTGTATGGATTATGCGCGGCCCTTCAAGTCGTCACGCCTTGCAATGCCGTAGCAGTCGACGGGGCTGAGGCCGCTCCTGCCGTAGAATTAATCACGGTTGATTATCCTGTCCGGGCCTTGCGCGAAGGACGTCAGGGAACGGTTGTCCTTGCGCTAACTGTCGGAGCGGACGGTAGACCGAAATCCTGCGCTATCACGAGCAGCAGCGGCCACGTTGATCTCGACCGTGCTGCTTGCCAAAGCGCCATTCGTTTGGCCGGCTTTCCCCCCGTCCCCGACGGCAGCGATCGCCGGTTTACGCGCAAAGCGGAATTCCGGATCGTAGAGTGAGCGGAGGATCCCGGTCGGTTAGCCGACCAAAGCGTCGGCTACTTGGCTCAATCTCTCCTTGCCCCAGAAAATTTCGTCGCCGACAAAGAATGTCGGTACGCCAAAGGCCCCGCGCTCTGCTGCCTTTTCTGTGTTCGCGACCAGCTCTGCCTTAACTTCCGCGTCGTCGGCCTTGAGCAGAATCGCCGCGCTGTCTAGCCCCGCTTCGTCTAAGGTTGCGCGCACGATGTCCGCATCGCCCATGTTCGCTCCTTTCTCCCACATGGCAGCCATTACAGCCTCCACATAGGGCATGAAGCAGCCCAGATGCCGGGCCGCGACCGCACCGCGCATCAGGTGCAGGGAGTTGATGGGGAAGTGGGCGTTCATTGTGAACGGGATTTTGTGTGCTTTTACAAAACGATCAAACTCGAGCATCTCGTAATTGCGCTTTGCCGGGGTTTCGGCATAACGAATAAGCGGGGCCTGATTGTTGGTGATCTTGAACAGTCCGCCCAGAAGCACGGGCACATAGATGGCCTCAGCGCCATGCCCGGCGCAGAATTCAGGCAGCACCTTATGGGCAAGATAGCTATTTGGTCCGCCGAAATCGAACAGGAATTCAAAGGTTTTTGTCATCAGAATTTCTCTCCCCAAGGGCGCAGGTCGAGTTCATGCGTCCATGCGCTACGATGTTGTTTGTGCAGCATCACATATTGCGCGGCTATCGCATCGGGGGATAGCACAAGGTCGTGGGCCTTTGCCTCCTCGAAATCGGGGCGTAACCCGCGGACAAACTCCGTGTCGATCCCGCCGTCAATCACGACATGGGCGACATGGATGCCCTGTGGTCCCAATTCGCGCGCCATGGATTGTGCCAGCATCCGTAGCGCCGCTTTCGCACCAGAGAAGGCCGAGAAACCGTCTCCGCCACGCAGGCTGGCGGTCGCGCCTGTGAAGATGATGGTCCCGCGCTGCCGCTCCGCCATGCGCTTCGCCACTTCGCGGCCCATCAGGAAACCGGCAAAGGTCGCCATTTCCCAGACCTTGCGATACACCTGCGCACTGGTATCTGTAACGGCAAAGCGCACATTGGCGCCGATGTTGAACACGGCAACATCGATCGGCCCGGCTTCGCGTTCTACTGTTTCGACCAATGTGATCATTGCATCCTCATCGCGTGCGTCGGCCGGGAAAGCCTTCGCCTCATGTCCGCTATCGCGGATCGATGCCGCCAGCGCCTCCAACTTGTCGGCATGGCGGGGTCGGCGGTTGACGCAAGCGATGTAACCCTCCGCTGCAAAGGCCCGTGCTATCGCCCCGCCGGTGGCGTCGCCTGCACCGATGATCAAAGCTGCTGTCATCAAACCCTATTCTCCCTTGCCCACTTAATCGCTTGCCAGCGCCTAATTTGCAAATGATAGCGATGCTAAATTCGGAGAGAGAAACATGAAATTGCGTCGCCACTATCTGCTGCTTCTTGCGCCTGTTTTGTTAGCTGCCGCTCCGCCGCCGTCGGATGGTGGCATGATCATTAGTGGTGGACCGATCGTGACGATGGCGGGCGACCAGCCGGCGAGCGTGGAAGCAGTGCTGGTCCGCGATGGCAAGATCGTGGTCACCGGCAGCCTTGCAGAGGTCAAAAAGGCCGCGCGAGGCAAGGCGGAATCGGTTGATCTCAAGGGCCGCACCTTATTGCCCGGATTTATCGATGCGCATGGCCATATTGGTTTTGTTGGACAAAATGCTGCCATGGCGCCTCTGCAACCGCCGCCGGTCGGCGAAGTTGCCAGCATCGCGCAATTGCAGGAAGTGCTGCGCAACTATCCGCGGCCCGCCGCCATGCCGTTGATCATCGGCAATGGTTATGATGATTCGCAGTTGGCCGAACGGAGGCACCCCACGCGTCATGATCTGGACGCAGTGTCCTCAACATTGCCCATCCTTGTCATCCATGTCAGCGGCCATTTTGCTTCGATGAATTCCGCCATGCTGAAAATGGTTGGGTTCGGGCCGGATACGCCTGATCCGGCAGGCGGGGTAATCCGGCGGGAGGCAGACGGAAAGACCCCCAACGGCGTTATCGAGGAAACGGCAATGTATCCGCTGATGAAGATACTTGCGCCATCCAGCATTGAGGCAAACATTGCGCCGCTTGTGGCTGGTGCGAAAATCTATGCGGCCAACGGGATTACGACTGGGCAGGATGGGCGGATCATGCCCGAAAGCTGGCCTGCCTATGAAGAGGCGGCAAAGCGCGGTGTGCTGCCGATTGATATTGTTGCTCTGACCTCGTTTGAGCGGGATTGGCCTGAGGCTGTGCGCGCACGGATCGGCAAGGGCTATGTCGGCAATGTCCGCATTGGAGGGGTAAAACTGACGCTCGATGGATCGCCGCAGGGGCGCACAGCCTGGCTGAAGGATGCTGTGCCGGTTCCACCACATGGCCAGAAAGAAGGCTATGCCGGTTATCCGGCGATAGACCTGTCGCTGTTCAACGCTAAGCTTGCCGATGCCGCGAAAAATGGCTGGCAGGTGTTCGTCCATGTCAATGGCGATGCTGCAGCGCAGGCGCTGATCGACGGTGTGCGCGCCAACGGCCTATCGGGCCGGCGTACCATCGCGATCCATAACCAAGTGGTGCAGCGTGACCAGTTGGAGGCGATGAAGGTGCTGGATATCCAGCCGAGCTTCTTTGCGAACCACACATTCTATTGGGGCGATTGGCACCGTGAAGTGGCCCTTGGTGCGAAACGGGCGGATTTCATTTCGCCTCAGGCCACCGCCTGGGCGCTTGGGCTTCGCCCGACGGCGCATAATGATTCGCCGGTGGTGCCGCCCGATATACTTCGGCTGGTATGGTCTTCGGTGAATCGCCGCACGCAATCTGGTGATATATTGGGGCCGATGGAGCGGGTATCGCCGTATCGCGCCCTGCAACAAGTAACGATCAATGCCGCATGGCAAATTGGCGAGGATAGCAGCAAAGGTAGCATCGAGCCCGGCAAGCGCGCTGACCTAGTATTGCTAGACGGCAATCCCCTGACAACCGATCCAGCCGAGATTTACAAGATCAAGGTGGTGGCAACGGTGAAGGACGGAAAGCCGGTGTTTGGGGAACTGGTGCCTGCCAAACCTTAGGGCGTCGGCCGGGTCCGAAACTGCAGAATTACGCCTTTTCGAGCGTGCATTGCAGCGGGTGCTGGTTCTTTTTTGCAAAGTCGAGCACCTGGTTCACCTTGGTTTCGGCGACCTCATAGGTAAAAATCCCGCAGATCCCGACACCCTTTTGATGGACGTGCAACATCACCCGCGTTGCCTGTTCGGTATCCATCTGGAAAAACGCCTTGAGCACGTGGACGACAAATTCCATCGGGGTATAGTCGTCGTTCAAGAGCAGCACTTTGTATTGACTGGGCTTCTTGGTTTTGGGGCGGGTGCGTGTGGCCAACCCGACGCCGGGGCGACCATTGCGGTCGTCATCACCGGCGGGGCCGGCATGGATGGGCGTGAGGCTTTGTGTCATCAACATTTCTATAAAATAGAATAAGCCGGATGGGCTGTGCAAGGGTAGATAGTGGTAAACCCGTAAAGAACCGCATTTGCCCTGCGACGCTTTTCTATCACGCCATATGCCAAACAGCCTCCGGCGGAAAGTTGCTAGGAAAAAAGCCGCCCTTCCGCTTGGGAAGGACGGCTTCTTATTCATGCGCCGGCTCGTCTGGCTTCCTGCCTCCATGGGAGGAGAGGAGAGAGGGGGCAGGTGCTCTAACGCACCGGCGCAATCCTTATAAAAGGCTTAGGCAGCCTTTTTGAAGAAGTCGGCAGCGACCGCGAAACGGTTCGAGATCGGCTGGAACATGTCGTTGGCAAGCTTCACAAAGGCTTCGGTATTTTTCGAACCTTGCGCAACCGCAGTGTCAAAGCCCTTGCGCATCCATTCGCCCTGCAGCTTCACAAAGTCGGTCGGATTCTTGATTGAGGTGACTTCCTTTACGGCTACCTGAAGCTCTTCGAAATTCTTTTTCGCATATTCGATATTGGTTTTACCCATATCCTGCGCGCCCTTGGCAGCGATCTTGCCGGCTTCCACCAAGGCTTCGATGTTTGCCTTGTTGAATTCAACGGCTTCTGCTGCGAACTTCTGGCCTTTTTCGGTGGCTTCGGTTGCCTTTTCACGGATGTCGGAGAGGAAATCAGCGGCCTTGGCCTGAGCTTCTTTCGCAGTTTTTTCTACGGTCTCGGTCATTTTCTTCACTCCTTCGGAGAGGGGTTTCCCTTCGACGGAAACGATGCGGGAGACCAGCTTTTCCGCCTTGGGGGCGGCGGGCTTTGAAACACGCGCCTGAGGCGCCGCAATCTTGCGGGGCTTGGGTGCAGTGGTTTCAGCCTTGCTTGCCATGATGCATGCGCCTTTCGTCTTTGTTGCAGTGCACAATAATGCTGCGGCGCAACAAAGTCAATTATTATTGTGCGCTGCACAATGAAATTTAAGCGCGTTAAATCAGGGCGTAAGCGATTTCAGATAGAGATATTCGTCGTCGCGATGCGTACCAACAATGAAATAGGTATCGCCCACATGGGTGAATCCGTTCTTATGGTAGAAACGCTGTCCGCGCGGATTGTCGCTATAGACGCTCAACAAAAGTGCGTTGGCGCCGACTGCATTTGCCTCTTCCACGGCCCAGTCGGTCAATGCCTGTGCGACGCCGGTGCCATGGTGGCTGGCCATGATATAGAGCTGTTTCAGTTCGACGATTTTGCGATCGCCCGCATCATAATCGAGCGATTTGTCAAAGCCGATCTTGCAATAGCCGATCATACGGTCGCCATCTTGCGCAACGCGATAGCGGCGCTGCGGGCTGGCCATTTCGGCCGCCACGATTTCGGGCCCATAGGTCTGCGCCTCGAATAACGCCAGATCTTCCGGCCGGTAGAGATGGCCGAATGCCTCTCGAAAACTGTCGCGCCCCAGCGCGGCGAGGATCTCTGCCTCGTCGCTCCGGGGCGCGCGATAGGTAACGCTTTCAATCACGCGGATCAGTCAATCGCGAGCCGTTCAAAGCGGTCATAATGGAAATCGGCACTGCCAAACTGGCCTTCGATCATCGTTGCCCTTTTGAAATAATGGCCGATCGCCAGTTCCTGCGTAATCCCGATGCCGCCATGCGTCTGGACGGCATTCTGCCCGGCAAATTTCGCGCCACGCGAAACTTTTGCCTTCGCCTGGCTGACCGCCGCCATGCGTTCTGCCGCCGGTTTATCGAGGTGCAGCATTGCATAGGTCGTCATCGACTTCGCCTGCTCGACTTCCATGAAGATATCGACCATCCGGTGCTGTAGCACTTGGAAACGGGCGATGGGCTGGCCGAACTGCTGGCGCTGCTTCGAATAGTCGAGCGTGCCTTCATGCAGCTTTGCCATGACGCCCGTTGCTTCGGCGCAAACCGCGACGGTCGCTTCATCGACGATCTTTTCAATGAGGTCCATCCCGCCGGGCAGCAGGGCATCGCCCGGGATCGCGACATTTTCGAAATAGATTTCGGAAGCGCGGTTACCATCAACCGTTGGATAATCACGCCGGACGATGCCAGGCAAATTGGCATCGATCAGGAACAGTTCAACGCCTTGACGTTCGCGCTGGTCGCCGCCGGTGCGTGCGGTAACAAGAAGGTGCGTCGCCCAAGGTGCGCAATAAACCACGCCCTTATGACCGCTGAGCACATAACCGCTGCCATCGGCCTTTGCTGTCGTACGGATATTTGCAAGGTCATAACGGCCCTGCGGTTCCGCATAGGCAAAAGCGATGATGGTATCGCCGCCAATAATGCCCGGGATTACTGCATCGGCTACCGCGCCGCCGACTGCCTTCAATGCACCGCCGCCGATCACTACAGTTTGCAGATAAGGTTCGATTGCGATGACATTGCCAAGTTCTTCCATGATCAGCGCATTTTCGATGTGGCTTCCGCCGAGACCGCCATGGGCTTCAGCGAAGGGCGCGCTTAGCATGCCGAGTTCGGTAGCCAGCGCACGCCAAATGCCAGGATCGCGGCCAGCTTCGCTGGCGATCATTTTCTGACGGCTGTCAAAATCATAGCTGTCGCTGAGGAAACGCGACAGCGTGTCGCGGATCATCGTTTGCGTTTCGGTGTAGGTGAAATCCATGTTGTCTCTCTCTCCGTAAGTTTCCCCTCCCGCTAGCGGAAGGGGTTAGGGGAGGGGGCGAGCAAAGCGAGCTTTGCGCCTTCACAGGCCCTCCCGGGGCCCCTCCCGCAGGCGGGAGGGGAGGGTATCGCTCAAAGCCCGAGCACCATCTTCGCGATGATGTTGCGCTGGATCTCGTTCGAGCCGCCATAGATCGTCGTCTTGCGCGCGTTGAAATAGGTCGGTGCAGCGCGGTGGGCGTAATCGGGACCGATCGGATGCTCATTGTCACCTTCGCCGAAACCCCGGAAATAGGGCGCGCCATAATGGCCAACAGCTTCCAAGGCGAGTTCGGTGATTCTCTGCTGGATTTCGGAGCCCTTGATCTTGAGAAGGCTCGATTCCGGTCCGGGGCCGCGACCTGCCGCTTCACCAGCAAGACTCCGCAGTTCGGTGAATTCGAGTGCGGTCAGATCGGTCTGCAGTTCTGCAATTTTTCGCTTGAAGAACGGGTTCGCGATCAGCGGACGGTCGCCATCCTGTTCCGAACGGGCGATTTCCTTGATCCGCTCGACGCCGCGCTTTGACGAGGCAACGCCGGCAATACCGGTCCGTTCATGCGCGAGCAGGAACTTGGCGCAGGTCCAGCCCTTATTTTCTTCATAGACGCGATTTTCGACCGGCACGCGGACATTTTCGAGCCAAACTTCGTTGACTTCATGCTCGCCGCCAAGGGTGATGATCGGGCGCACGGTGATCCCGGGCGTTTTCATGTCGATCAAAAGGAAGCTGATGCCTTCCTGCTGCTTCGCATCCTTGTCGGTGCGAACGAGGAAGAAGCCCCAATCGGCGTGCTGTGCCATCGTCGTCCAGGTTTTCTGGCCGTTCACGACATAATGATCGCCATCGCGCACAGCGGAGGTGCGCAAGGATGCAAGGTCGGAGCCCGAACCCGGCTCCGAATAGCCCTGACACCACCAATCGTCGCCCGAAAGGATACCAGGCAGGAATTTGGCTTTCTGTTCGGGTGTACCAAATGTGTAGATCACAGGACCAACCATCGCCAAGCCAAACGGCATCAGTCGGATGCAATCAGCGCGTGCGGTTTCTTCTGACCAGATATAGCGCTGCGTTGCGGTCCATCCGGTGCCGCCATATTCAACGGGCCATGCCGGAGCGACCCAGCCCTTTTTATGCAGGATGCGGTGCCAGGCGAGGAAATCCTCCTTGCTTAGGTCATCGCCTTCATCCTGCTTACCGCGCAGGTCAGCCGGGTAGTTTTCGGCGATGAAGGCGCGGACCTCGTCGCGAAACGCAAGGTCTTCGGCATTGAATTCCATATCCATGACAGCTCTCCTCGAAATGCAGTGAAGAGATGCGGTTTCGCCTGATCTGCAAGCGACTCACGCACCATTTCCGACTGCCCGACGGTTTACTGTACGTTTACGTAAACGTCAATTGACCTGCCGCCTATTTGGCAACATTGTGTTGACTGAAATTGCCAAGGGGAGAGGGCGTTGATGGGTGAGTGGCAGCGTGGCTGGCGAACTGTGCTTGGCGCTGCTTTGGCAGCCGGAACAGGCGTCAATCTGCTCTATTTCGTGTTCAGCCTTTTTATCTCGCCTTTGCAAAAGGAAACCGGTTGGACGCTGGGGCAATTTTCTCAGATGCAGGCGCTGGTCGGGCTGGGTTCGCTTGCCGCGCCACTCGCTGGATGGGCGATGGACAGATATGGTTTTCGTCAAGTCTGGGCAGCCGGCATGGTCGCCATCGCCGCGCTCTATCTGATTCTTGGCTTTACCCCCCTAATCCCGTCGATCTTTGGAACGATGGTATTCGTTACGGGGTTTCTTGGCGTTGCAACTACGTCGATCTCTTACACTCGAGCCGTCAATGGTTGGTTTGACCGAAACCGGGGCATGGCACTTGCGCTGGCAGCCACCGGTGTTTCCGTGGCGGCAGTTTTATCGCCGCCATTGATTGAATGGCTGATCAGCAATCATGGGTGGCGGAGCGGTTATCTCGCGCTTGGTGGGCTGGCGCTGCTGGTCGGATTGCCAGCGATATTGTTCCTAGTTGCCGACGTGCCCCGACCGTTGGTGAGCCTTGCGCCTTCACTGCCGGGTTTCGGTGCTGCCGGGTTTCAGCGGCAGCCCGCCTTCTGGTTGCTTTGCCTTGCTTATGTCGGGATCAACCTGCCCTCGTCGGGTATGCTCAGTCAGATGGCGCCGATGCTCTTGGAGGAGGGGCTGACGTCGGCACAGGCGGCGATCGGCATTTCTGCTTATGCAATGGGGCAGTTTTTTGGGCGGCTATTGTGCGGCTGGCTGCTTGATAAAACCCATCCGCAGCGAATTGCCTTTGTCTTCACGCTAGTTCCGGCAATTGGTTGCACCCTGCTCTGGCAAACCCAGAACCATTATGCAGCGGCACTGCTGGCGGTGGCGGCCATCGGCGTGCAACAGGGAGCAGAGATTGATCTTCTAGGCTTTTTCGTCGCGCGGCGGTTCGGCCTTGAACGCTATGGATCGATTTATGGATGGATTCAGGTTGCTGGATGGATGGGCACGCTGACCGGTGTGCTGCTCTTCGGCAAGGTGCATGATTGGACGGGCAGCTATACGCTGTTTCAGATCAGTGCGATCGTCTGTTATGTTGTCGCGGCAGTAACATTCCTCGCCATACGCTTGCCGAATCAGCGGCTTTTCACATAGGTACCGGGTGCATCCTCGATTGCCTTTAGGGTGCCCTTGCCAGGAATACGGGCACCCGTGGCGGGAACCTTTTTGGGGCTTTGCGTCGATAGCCATTGCAGCCAGTCAGGCCACCAACTGCCCTTGGTCTCGGTCGCACCTTCGATAAAGGCGCCAAGGCTGTCGACCTTGGGATCGTCATTGGTCCAATATTGATATTTGCCCTGCGCCGGCGGGTTCACAACGCCTGCGATATGGCCGCTGCCGGCCAGCAGGAATTTCAATGGGCCAGAAAAATGATTGCGCAAGTTCCACACGCTTGCGGCAGGGGCGATATGATCTTCGCGTCCGGCCTGCACATAGGATGGGGTTTTGACCTTGCGAAGGTCGATTGGCGTGCCAAGTGCCGACAGAGCTCCGGGCTGCACCAGCTTGTTGTCACGATAAAGGTCGCACAGATAATCCTTGTGCCATTTGGCGGGCAGGTTCGTAACGTCTCCGTTCCAGTGGAGCAGATCGAACGCCGGATATTCCTCACCCAGCAGATAATGCTTATTCACCGTCGACCAGATCAGATCATTGCCACGCAACAGGTTGAAGGTGAGGGCAAGGAAACGGCCGTCGAGATAGCCTTGAGGGCTTGCCAGCGCTTCGATCATCTTCAATTGCTGCTCGTCAATGAAGTTCAGCAATTCGCCGCCACGACTGAAATCGACCTGCGCCGTAAAGAAGGTCGCGCTCCGCACCTTTGCGGCCTCCCCCTTTGCGGCAAGGATAGCTAGCGTTGCGGCGAGCGTGGTGCCGGCAACGCAATAGCCGATTGTATGGACATCGGGCACTTTCAGGGCCGTGCATATCGTGTCGATCGCATCGATCTGCGCTGCGATATAATCATCCCAAACGACATCACGCATGCTGCCGTCCGCCGATTTCCACGAGACGATAAAAACCGTAATTCCTGCGTCAACGCACCATTTGATGAAGCTTTTTTCGGCGGTGAGATCGAGGATATAAAAACGGTTGATCCACGGCGGGAAGATGACAAGTGGTGTTTCGAACACTGCGTCGGTTGACGGGGTGTATTGGATGAGTTGGTATAGCGGCGTCTGGTGCACGACCTTGCCCTGCGTGCAGGCAATGTTGCGGCCCAGCTCAAATGCATCCGGATCGGTATGGGTCAATTGCCCGCGCTGCATATCACGAAGCAGATGGCTAACCCCTGTGACTAGACTTTGCCCCTTTGTCTCGATGGCCTTTTCCAGTGCGACCGGGTTTGTCAGGGGCGAATTGGCGGGGCTCATCGTTTCGACAAGCGTGCGCACTGCAAATTCCAGTTTTGCTCTATCGGTAGCGGACAGATGCTCCATCTTTCGGGCAGCACCAATCATGTATTCCGACATCATCTGATAGCTTTGGCGCATGAGATCAAAGACCGGATGCTCCCATTGCTCACCGGCGAAGCGTCGATCCTTGGGATTTACCTTATCGCGTCCTGCCGCTGCGAGCGGCTTCAGCACCTCACCCCAGGCATCCAGCGCATGCTTGTAGGCGGTCAGGGGGTCGGCGGCGTTAACAACCGAACCGTCGAACAGCTTCGTAAATTGTTCGGCGTCGACAAAGGGCGGGAACTTCGGTGAATCGGCCATCCCCAATGCATACCTCAAGGGCGGGGTTTATCGAAGCATGTTCTTTCAATGCCGGGCTTATGCAGCGCAGCATGGACATTTCGCTGCGAAGGGCGCATGGGGCGTTCTTAACACTGGAACCCCAATGACATTTGAAAATCTTCCCGCGCTTCTCGACGAAGCGCTTGCCGCGCGCGGCTATACCACACTTACTCCCGTCCAATCAGCTGTTCTGGCGACTGAAGCCGAAGGCCGCGACCTCATCGTTTCGGCGCAAACCGGCTCGGGAAAGACCGTTGCATTTGGCCTCGCCATGGCGCCACAGATCCTTGATGGAGGGATGATCAGTCTCGCGCGGGAACCTGCGGCACTGATTATTGCGCCCACCCGCGAACTCGCGCTGCAAGTCAGCCGTGAACTGATGTGGCTTTATGGCAAGGCAGGCGTGCGCATCGCAACCTGCGTGGGCGGGATGGATGCATCCAAGGAGCGGCGCAACCTTAACCAGGGCGCGCAGATTGTGGTCGGAACGCCGGGCCGACTGCGCGACCATCTCGAACGCGGCGCGCTCGACCTTTCGGCGCTCAAGGTCGCGGTGCTCGATGAAGCCGATGAGATGCTCGACATGGGCTTTCGCGAAGAGCTGGAAGAAATTCTGAATGCTACGCCGGATGGCCGGCGTACATTGTTGTTTTCGGCAACGATGCCGAAACCGATTGTCGCGCTCGCTAAACGCTATCAGCATGATGCCTTGCGGATCTCGACTGTTGGTGAGGATCGCGGTCATGGTGATATCAGTTATCAGGTCGTTACCGTCGCCCCGCCGGACATCGAAAATGCTGTCGTCAACCTGCTGCGCTTGCATGAGGCCGAAACCGCAATCCTGTTCTGTGCAACGCGTGAGAATGTGCGTCACCTGCATGCCAACTTGACCGAGCGCGGCTTCAGTGTCGTCGCGCTGTCCGGTGAACATAGCCAGAGCGAGCGCAACCATGCGCTGCAGGCGTTGCGCGATCGGCGGGCGCGGGTTTGCGTTGCAACCGACGTTGCTGCGCGCGGGATTGATTTGCCGAACCTCAGCCTTGTCATCCATGTCGAACTGCCGCGCGATGCCGAAGGCCTGCAGCACCGTTCGGGACGAACCGGGCGTGCGGGGAAAAAGGGAACGGCGGTTTTGATCGTGCCTTACCAGCGGCGCAAGCGGGTCGAATCAATGCTGCGCGGTGCGCGGATCGAGGCCGAGTGGATGAAGCCTCCGACCGTCGCCGACATACAAGCAAAAGATCAGGAGCGGTTGATGGAGGCGCTACTCGCGCCGGTCGAAATCGATGAGGATGATCAGGCGTTAGGCGCGAAATTGCTCGCCGAACGCAGTCCCGAGGAAATTGCGGCAATGCTTGTCCGGATGCATCGGTCGAAAATGCCGGTTGCGGCCGATATGCTTGACGACGGTGATCGCGAACGGCAGCGCGACAATCATCGCGCCGGTTTCGACGATTCGGTCTGGTTCCGCATGAATATCGGCAGGCGCAATAATGCAGATCCCAAATGGATCTTGCCGTTGCTCTGCCGCAGGGGCGGGGTGACCAAAAATGATATCGGCGCAATCCGCATTTCGCCTGACGAAACCCATGTCGGCATCGCCGCTGCTGCAGCTGCGCGCTTTGCCAAGGCCGTTGCACGGCCCGGCCATGACGAAGATAATGACGTTGAAATCATGATGGCCGACGGGCCGCCCGAAGCTATGTCGCGCGAACCGCGTCGTAAGGGCAAGGGCGCACCCAATGCGGGTCAGTCGCGGCATAGTCCTAAGCCTTATGGCACCCCGCGCGGCGAAGGCGGCGATCCAAAACGATCGTCCCATAAGGCAAGGCCGGCGCCGTCAAAGCATGGCGTAAAACACAAGACGAAGGGTAATCGTCCTCGATAAAGGCCTTATCCGGTCAAGGGTATTGCAGGTTCGATCTTGCTGCGGAATGCTTTTGCTGTCACCAGTTTCGCAGGGGGGCGCATCCAGTTCAAGGGAGCAGTTATGAAAAAGACCATTTTGCAAATCGCTGCCGGAGCAGCCGTCGCTGTGGGCCTGTCGCTCGCCGTCATGCCAGCGGCGGTCAACGCACAGTCAGAGAAAGTGCTCGCACGCAAGGGCGTTATCGTACTTTACAACGGTCAGAAATTTACCGGTGACTATATCGAGCTTTCCAAGCTGCGCACGCAGATGGAACTGGAGTATCCGATCGGTAGCATCGCCGTGTTTCCGGGCGAGGCATGGGAGATTTGCGAAGGTCCGCGTTTCAAGGAGCCTTGCCGCTTGGTGACGGCTAACGAAACCGATCTTGGCGCGATTGTTGTGGGATCGCTCCGCAAGGCCAAGCAGGCGGCTCCTGCACCTGCCGCGCAGTAAGTCTGGCGACTACCAAGTCCATAAAGATTTGAAAGCAGAGATAATGTCCGAAGAATTCTACCGCATGAAGCGCTTGCCGCCCTATGTGATCGCAGAAGTGAATGCGATGCGTGCGGCGGCCCGCGCGGCGGGAGAGGACATTATCGACCTTGGCATGGGCAATCCTGATTTGCCGCCGCCGCCGCATGTGATCGAAAAACTGGTCGAGGTTGCGCAAAAGCCTGATGCCCATGGCTATTCGGCATCAAAGGGTATTCCGGGTTTGCGCCGGGCACAGGCCAATTATTATGGCCGCCGTTTCGGCGTCGATATCGATCCTGAAACCGAAGTCGTTGTGACGATGGGGTCAAAGGAGGGACTGGCCAGCCTTGCCACCGCGATTACCGCACCAGGCGACGTCGTGCTGGCCCCCAATCCAAGTTATCCGATCCACACTTTCGGCTTCATCATCGCAGGGGCAACGATTCGTTCGGTGCCAACGACCCCCGACGAGAATTATTTTCGCGCATTGGACCGCGCCATGGTCTTTACGGTGCCGCGTCCGTCGATCCTTGTGGTCAATTATCCGTCAAACCCGACGGCAGAAACGGTTGACCTAGCCTTTTACGAACGGCTGGTTGCCTGGGCGAAGGAGAATAAGGTCTGGATCCTGTCGGATCTTGCCTATTCAGAACTTTATTTTGACGGCAACCCCACCCCTTCGATCCTGCAAGTAAAGGGCGCGAAGGACGTCGCGATAGAATTCACCTCACTATCGAAAACCTATTCGATGGCAGGGTGGCGGATCGGCTTTGCCGTGGGCAACAAGCAGTTAATCGCCGCGATGACGCGCGTGAAAAGCTATCTTGATTATGGAGCCTTCACCCCGATCCAGGCAGCAGCCTGCGCGGCACTCAACGGGCCGCAGGATATCGTCGAACAGAACCGACAGCTTTATCACAAGCGCCGCGACATTTTGGTCGAATCCTTTGCCCGTGCCGGCTGGGATATTCCCGCGCCGCGTGCGTCGATGTTTGCCTGGGCGCCTTTGCCCCCCGCGCTTGCCCATCTGGGCAGCCTTGAATTTTCAAAGCAGTTGCTGACCGAGGCAAAAGTCGCAGTCGCTCCGGGCGTCGGCTATGGCGAGGATGGCGAGGGCTATGTCCGCATCGCCATGGTCGAAAATGAACACCGCCTCCGCCAAGCCGCGCGCAACATTAAGCGGTATCTTCAGTCGATGGGGGTCAATGTGCCGACCCAGTCAAAGGCAATCTGAACAGGTGGAGCAACTCACGCAGACCATCCAGATCGCGCTTGCGCCGGTCTTTCTGCTGGTGGCGATGGGAAGCCTGCTCAACGTTGTGACCGGCCGTTTGGCGCGCGTCGTTGATCGTTCGCGGGATCTAATCAATCGGCATGAAAGCACCGAGGGCGATGAACATGACCGGTTGGTTCGCGAATTGCGCATCATCGACCGGCGCATGTACATTATCAACTGGTCGATCGCGCTGTGCGTTGCCTGCGGTATCGTCGTCTGCCTGATGGTTGCGATGCTGTTCCTGATGGGTTCGGGGCAACAGGCCTTGTGGACACCGGTCGCTGCGAGCTTCATCGTCGCAATGCTGCTGCTGCTTGCCGCGCTGGTGCTGTTCATGCTCGAGGTGCGGCTCGCGATCCGCACCATCCATGTGCCGAGTGCGCTGCTCGAACGCTGACGCCTACTGGCTGACCGTCGCTTCGATCGACGCTGCAAATTTCGGCTGCGGGGCGGACGGCGCGACCCGTTCAAATGCATAGCCTGCGCGCAATATCTTCTCATCGTCCCAAGCGGTGCCGATAAAACTGATGCCTAGCGGCAGCCCCTCTATCTGGCCCATCGGCACGGTCAGATGCGGATAGCCGGCAACAGCGGGAAGCTGGCTGGCGCTTGGTCCTGCATATTGGTCGCCATTCACAAGGTCGCTTTTCCATGCCACACCAGTAGTCGGCGCGACGAGCAGTTCGACCTTATTGTCGCGCAGCAAACGGTCGATGCCTTCCGGTCCGGCGAGCCGTTTCGCCTTGGCCGACGCCTCGACATATTTGGGATCATCAAGTCCACCCTTTGACTGGGCAAGATCGAACAGATCCTGGCCGAACCAACGCAATTCGGCTGGGCTTGCCTTGTTGAACGCGATTATCTCTTCGAGCGTGCGTGTTTTGACCGCGGGGGCGGCGTTGGCGAGATAGGCGTTAAGGCCTGCCTTGAACTCGGTCATCAGTATTTCGAATTCGGCCTCGCCCAACCCCTCGAGCCCCTTGCGGCTGTCGGCGATGTCGACAATCTCTGCGCCTGCAAGCTTCAGCTTTTCGATCGCGGCATTGAAGCGCTCGGCGATCCGCGCATTACTGCCCACCCGGTCACGCATCACGCCGATCCGCATGCCCATTAATGCATCGGGAGACAGGCGCGCGGCATAATCGGTCTTGTGCCTGTCGGCTCCTTCGGTTGCCGGATCGGCTGGATCGCTGCCTGCCATGGCTGTCAGCATCAGGGCCGCGTCGCGCACACTGCGCGTCATTGGTCCGGCAGTGTCCTGACTGTGACTGATCGGAATGATCAGGCTGCGGCTGACAAGGCCTAGAGTGGGCTTGAATCCGACAACGCCGTTGATCGAGGCTGGACAGACGATTGAGCCATCGGTTTCGGTTCCGATGGTCAAAACGGCAAGGTCGGCCGCCGCCGCCGAGCCGCTGCCCGAGGATGAGCCGCAGGTATTGCGGTCGAGCATATGCGGGTTGCGGGTAAGCCCGCCTACCGCGCTCCAGCCGCTGGTGGAATCGCCGGAGCGGATATTGGCCCATTCGCTTAAATTGGTCTTGCCGAGGATGATTGCGCCCGCCGCGCGTAACCGCGCGATGATTGGGGCATCGCGCCCGGTGACATTGTCTTTCAGGGCCAGCGATCCGGCGGTCGTCGCGATAGGACCGGCAACCTCGATATTGTCTTTCACCAGAACCGGAATGCCGTGTAGTGGCCCGCGTATCTTGCCAGCCTTGCGTTCCGCATCAAGCCTGCGCGCTTGTTCGATTGCATCGGGGAAAGTTGCAATCACCGCGTTCAGCCTTGGGCCTGCATCATCGATCGCGGCGATCCGCGCGAGGTATTGGCGGACAATCTCCTCACTGCTTAGGACCTTGGCCTGCTGCGCTGCCAATTCGTCCACACGCGAAATCGATGGCGGCGGGGACGCATAGGCGGCAGCGGGGGTGGAAATTAGCAGCGTGATTGTGAGCGCAAAACATGTCTTCATTTAGCCACGCTAACGCTGGTCGACGCTCGCGGCAATCTTCTTGCGCAATCGGCCACTTGCGAAACCGGTTTCAATCCGCCATCGAAATTGCATGTCCAAGAAAGATTTTGCCTTCCACTATCCCTTCCGCGTTCGCTGGTCCGAAACTGATGCGCAAGGTGTGGTCTTTAATGCCCGCTATCTCGATTATGCCGATGTCGCCATCACCGAGTATTGGCGTGCGGTCGGGATCAGGCTGGTGAACCGTGACGAACCGCTCGAATTTCATGTGAAGAAGGCGACAGTCACTTGGTTTGCGCCGATCAAGCCCGACGAGATGATTGAGGTTATGGCGCGCACGTTGCGAACCGGCCGAACCAGTATGGCCCAGATCGTAGAAATTCATGGCCATAATGCTGATGGAGCGGACGATCTGCGTGCCGAGGTGGAACTGGTCAATGTCTTTGTCGATCTGGCGACGCATAGGCCGATGGTGCTGCCCGACTGGATATCGCAGCTGTTTACGGAATTTGACGCCAAGGCCGAAAATGCGCCGCTTCTGGAAACGGTACCCGCTCAATGAGCGCGCGCGTTGAGTTTTTCTTCGACCTGTCCAGTCCATGGACTTACCTTGCCTTCACCAATTTGTGGCCGATGCTGAATCGGACTGGGACGCAGGCGCAGCTTCGCCCGATACTTGTTGGCGGCGTGTTCAACGCGGTCAATCCATCGGTTTATGCCGCGCGTGAGATGACCGACAATCGCAAGCTGGCGCACAGTTGGAAGGTGTTGAAGGATTGGGCAGCGCTTGCCGGTGTGGAGATGAATTTTCCTTCGCAATGGCATCCTGCGAAAAGCGTAAACGCGATGCGGTTTGCTTGCGCACTGGAAGAAGATCAGTCGGCGCTACGTGCTTTTGCCAATGCGGCTTTTGAATGCTATTTCGGTTGTCAGGAAAATCTCGATGACCCAGCCGTGCTGGCGGCTGTTGCTGACGACATCGGCCTTAATGGTGCGGCGCTGCTGGCTGCCGCCCAGACTGATGCTGTAAAGGCTCGCCTGCGTGCCAACACCGAAGAGGTGATCGCGCGCGGCGGTTATGGTTCGCCAACCATCTTTGTGGATGGCACCGACATGTATTTTGGCAACGACCAACTGCCGCTGGTCGAGGCGGCTTTGAAAAGGGCAGAATAATGAACGACCGCGTGAAAATCACCATGCTGGAAGACGGTATTGCCGATGTCCGCATGACCCGGGTGGACAAAATGAACGCGCTCGATCCTGCGCAATGGACTGCACTGGTAGATGCTATTGATACGCTGAAGGCCGCCGAAGGGCTGCGCGTTGTTGTTCTGTCGGGAGAGGGTAGGGCGTTTTGCGCGGGGCTCGACCTTGCCAGCATGCAGGGCGATCGTGATCCAGGCGCGTCAAGTGCAGGTGGCAGTCTTGCCGACCGGACAAAGGGCATCGCCAACAGTGCGCAATATGTTGCCTGGGGTTGGCGCGAACTGCCTGTGCCGGTGATCGCAGCGGTACATGGCGTCGCCTTTGGTGCCGGCAGCCAGATCATGGCGGGCGCAGATATCCGTATCGTCCATCCCGATACGCGGATCGCGATCATGGAAATGAAATGGGGGCTGGTCCCCGATGTCGGAGGCACGCCGCTCTGGCGCACGCAGGTGGCCGACGATGTGCTGCGCGAAATGATCTACACCAACCGCGAATTTAACGGTGTTGAAGCCAAGGAAATGGGCTTTGCCACGCATGTTGCTGATGATCCGCTGGCTAAGGCGCTGGAACTGGCACGCGTCATCGCCAACAAGAACCCGCACGCGGTCCGCGGTGCAAAGCGCCTATGCAATGCGCTAGCAACGGCTAGCGACGCCGAATTGTTACAAATGGAAAGTGACGAGCAGATCAAGGTGATCCGCACACCCAACCAGATGGAAGCGGTGATGGCAGAAATGCAAAAACGGAAGCCAGTTTTCGCGGATTAACCTGCCGTTCTTGCCCGCATGGCTTCCAGTTCTGCCGCCAAGTCGGGGCGGAGCGGTTTGGCCTCATTATCGGTGCGGCAGACGATCACACTGTCGCAGGTGGCGATGCAGACGCCCTTCTGGAACATGGCCTGCACGACTACCCAACTGGAATTGCCGATCCGGCCGATGCCCGATCCGATCGTGACCGGTGCCGGAAAATTGCCTTCGCGTAAGTAGTTGATCTCGACCGAGGCAACCATTGTGCGCTCATTGGCCGGCCGCTCCCCCCATGGTCGCGCCTTGCGATGCAGCTGGACTCGGGCATTCTCGAACAAGGCCGCAAAAGCGACATTGTTGAGATGCCCGTTAATGTCCATATCCTGAAAGCGCGTGTCACTTTCCAGGATTACGGGATAGGCGGCCAGATCCAGCCGCCATCCTTCGGGCTTTGCCATTACAGCTTGCGCCCGATCAGTTCCTTCATGATCTCATTCGTGCCGCCGAAGATGCGCGTGACACGCGCACCGCGCCAGGCGCGGGCAATCGCATATTCGTTCATGTAGCCGGCGCCGCCATGGAGTTGGAGGCACTTGTCCATCACTTCCCACTGCAGTTCGGTGTGCCACAGCTTGGCGGCGGCACCTTCTTCTGCAGTCAGTTCCTTTTTCAGGTGGCGGGCCAGCGCCCAATCAAGATGTGCCCAGCCAACCTGCAGCTTTGACTTGAGGTCGGCAAGTACGAAGCGGGTGTTCTGGAAGTCGAGCACCGGCTTGCCGAACGCCTTGCGATCGCGGCAGAATTCGACGGTTTCGTCGAACGCCTTTTGCGCGCTCGCCTGCGCAGAGACTGCGATAGAAAGGCGCTCTTGCGGCAATTCGCTCATCAGATAGATGAAGCCCATGCCTTCCTGGCCGAGGCAGTTGGTCATCGGAACACGGACATCTTCGAAGAAAAGTTCCGAGGTATCGGCTTCGTCCTGCCCGATCTTGTCAAGGTTGCGGCCGCGCTTGAAACCTTCGCGGTCGGCTTCGACCAGGATGATCGAGATGCCCTTATAGGCAGGCTGGATATCGGGATCGGTCTTTGCGCAAACGAGGATCAGGTCGGCATTTTGACCATTGGTGATATAGGTCTTGGACCCGTTAATCACATAATGATTGCCGTCTTTCTTTGCGGTGGTGCGCATGCCCTGAAGATCGGAACCCGTACCCGGTTCGGTCATCGCAATTGCGGTGATCACCTCACCCGAAACCAGCTTGGGCAGCCAATGCTTCTTCTGTTCTTCCGAACCATAGGAGACGAGATAATTGACGACGATATCCGACTGTAGCGAGAAGCCTGTCGTGACGCGGCCATAATAGGCGCTCTCTTCGTCGACGATCGCATTATAGCCGAAATCAAGGCCAAGACCGCCATATTCTTCGGGCACGGTCGGGCACAGCAGGCCCAGTTCGCCGGCCTTAGGCCAGATCGACTTGGGCACAATACCGTCGTCTGCCCATTTATCGGCATTCGGCGCGACTTCCTTCAGCAGGAACTGGCGGACAGTCTGCCGGAAGGCTTCATGATCTTCGTTATAGGCGGAACGCGGAATGACATCGAGCGACATGAAAACAACTCCATCCAGAGGAACCTGACCTATAGGCAGGGTCCCCGGGTGGAGGTCAAGCAGAAATTTAATCGTGCGATTAAACGGGTTCGCCTGCTGCGCGTGCCCGTTCCAGCAAGGTCGCCTCGGCCGTCGGAACGCTGCGATAGGCATAGAAAAGCAGCACCACGCCAATCGGCGCGACACCGATCAGCGACAACAGTCCCATGCGCAAATCACCCTGCATCTTGCCATCGACCATGGTGCCGGCAAGGTCGGCAATCTGGCCGACCACATAGGGGCCAAAGCCAAGGCCGATGAGCGTGGTTGCAAGGAAGAAGACCGCCGTTGCCGTTCCGCGCATACGGGGAAGGACAAGATCCTGTGTCGTTGCCGCCGCAGCACCGAGCGCGGCGCTGCCCAGCACGCCGGCAAGGAAGTTCATTACATAGAAGAGCGTCGTATTCTCGGTGGTGAAACCGATCCAGATTGGCAGAATCGGGCCGATCACGCCGATCATGACGACAAGGATGCGCCCTGCCGGATTGGTCTGGCGCAGATGGTCGGCAAGCCGGCCGCCGGCGATCACGCCGATGAAGCCGCTCGCCGCGCCGGATGCACCAAGCCAGAAGGCCAGTTCCTGCTTGGGCAGTTTCAGCACCAGTTCGGCATAAGGCGCGGTCCAATAAGCGAGCGCATAAGCAGCAAGGGCAACAAGGCCATAGCCCAATGCGGTGCAGAGAAAGGCCGGCGTGCCCCAAATCAGTTTGAAGGTCGCAGGATCGCGGGCGCGCAGATTTGTGGCCCAAGAAAAGACAGCGTAAAATCCAACAGCGACCGCCGACCATTGCGGGATATTTCCGGTCAGCCCGATCATCGCCCAAGCGAAAAGCCCCAGCAGCAGCGCTGCTGAAATGTTGAGGATCAACGCAGGGATACCGCGCCGCGCCGCGCCGATCAGGGTGAAGGGCGGAACGATGGTCGACAGGTCATAGACGAAATCGCGGAACGGGTGCGCCGAGGTGACAACTTTGGTGCCATCCATCGCACCGCGCTTGGGTTCGCGCAGGCTGAGCACCCAGAGCGCAACCAGAAGCCCGGGGACGCCGACGGCCAGGAATGCCGCCTGCCAGCCAACGAGACCCAGCGGCCCGCCGCCGGAATAAGCGACATTCCATGCTTCCTTGATATAGGCACCAATGAACAGCGAAACGCCGCCGCCAATATAGAGGCCCGACGAATAAATGGCGAGCGCGGTTGCGCGCTGGCGTTTCGGGAAATAGTCGGAAATCAGCGAATAGGCCGACGGGCTCGCGGTTGCTTCGCCAATGCCGACACCCATTCTGGCAAGGCCAAGCTGCGCGCCATTTTTGGCAAAGCCTGACACCACCGTCATCGCCGACCAGAGGGCGAGGCCGATGCTGAGCAATTTGGTGCGGTTCCAATTGTCGGCGAGTCGGCCAAGCGGAATGCCGAACAGCGCATAGAAAACGCCAAACGCCGCTCCGCCGAGAAAGCCCATTTGCGCGTTGGTCAGCCCCAGATCGGCCTGAATATCGACAACCAGAATACTGACAATCTGCCGGTCGATGAAATTGAGGATGTAAACAACAACGAGGACCGACAGCACATACCAGCTATATCCGCTGGCCTTGGGCTCTGCATCTTCGGGTGCGACTGCCTGAATGTCGTTCTGCTGCCCGTCGCTCACGCCTCGTCCTCCATTTCGTCCGCCATTTGCATTGGCGGTTTCTATTCTCCGGTTGCATGGCTAGCAGAATCAATGGGGTGCGCAACCCGAATTGCTTTTCACTTTAAGGGGAAGACATGGCGAAAAGACAGGCAGTTTCGGTGCTGATGGTCTGCCTTGGCAATATCTGTCGGTCGCCCTTGGCAGAGGCAGCGTTACGGCATCATGCGGAGAGGCTGGGCCTTGACCTGGTGATTGATTCTGCGGGGACAGGTGATTGGCATGCCGGCAACCCGCCTGATCCCCGTGCGCGGCAAGTGGCGCTGCGGCTTGGCGGTATTGACATTGGCGGCCTGCGCGCGCGGCAGGTGCAGGCAGAGGATTTCCATCACTTCGATCATATTGTGGCCATGGATCATTCGAACCTGCGCAATCTTTCGGCATTGGCGCCCGCCGGCGCAGGGGCACAACTTTCGTTGCTGCTCGATCATTTGCCGGGCCATGAAGGGCGTGCAGTTGCCGATCCCTATTATGGCGATGATGCGGGTTTCGAGGCTTGCTGGCGCCAGGTCGATGCGGCGACCGGCGCGCTGGCACAGATGCTTCGCAAAGGCTGACCCTCTCCAAATCGCTGCATTGCGCTGCGGCGATTGGTGCTGCACGATAGTCGAAATATAAGGGTGGAGAGACCATGTCGCATGAAATAGCTGCCATTGCCGCGAGGGTCCGTTCGCAGGCGCAAGCATTGCCGGCGCTTTACGGCCAGATCGATTTCGACACCCCGCCCGAACGCTTTGCCGATGGCCCCGATGACCGCACCGAATTGTCCGAGGTAAAGGGAAAACGCCGCGCCGATTTTCTTGCAGACACCGAAATGGTGGCCCGCTTTCGTGAATATAGCATGCTGGGCGACATCACCGGCGATGCCTATGCTGCGCTGATGCCGAAATATGGCTTTCGTCGCACGGTCGACATGTTGGTGGAGGCTTGTGACAAGGGGATCGACGCGGTTGCCGATGCGCCGCCCGAGCTTGCCGCACTGATCACCGAAATGGAGCGCGTGCCTGACTGGCTTGACATGCGGCTGGTGGAAAAGGGCGCAAAGGCCGAACGCAACAGCGCGGCGAACATTTCCCCCTTCGCGATCAGGGGCGCGTTTATCGCGACTTTCCTCAACAAATATTCTGCGCTGCCGATGGCGCTTACCGGCACGCTTAGCCATGCGACTGCGGCGCGGCGGGTAAAGGAAACCGCGACCTTTTTCACGACCACCGTGCTGCCAGGCGCGCTGCGGCGCGACGGGCCGGGGTTCAAGGCGGCGGCGATGGTGCGGCTGATGCACTCTATGGTGCGCGTCAATGTGCTTTCGCGGCCGGGCATGTGGGATGCAAAAGTCTATGGTATCCCGATCCCGCAACTGGACCAGATGCCGGCCGGGCTGATCCCCATCTATTTCATGTCCGAAAAGCTGCTCGAACAGGGACGCCAAAAATTCAATGCGGAGGAACGGGCGCGGGTCGAACTGGCGCGCTATCGCTGTTACCTGCTGGGGTTGCCCGAAGATCTGTTGGCCGACAATCCGCGAGACATTGTCCGGATATGGTGCACGCGCAGTGCAACGCTGCGCTATGAATATGATGATGCGATCTGCGGCGGCTTGTTGCGCGCGACAATGGAGGCGGAACTGAGCAAGGACAGGTCGCTGCCCGCGCGGCTGTTCCGCAGGCTTGAACGATCCTTTTCACGCGTGTTTTTCGTCAACACCTTCCTGAAGGGCGACGAAGCGGCGGCTGCGAATGTCGGCGTTCCGCTCAACGGCAGGGACAAGGCGCTTTACGCCGCAACGATGGCGGCAATAATCGGACAAACGTTGGGGCACCGGATCGCATCACGGCTGCCGTTGGTCGATGAATTTGCCGACCGGGTTCTGGTCGCGCGGCTTCGGCGGCAGCTCGCAGGCTATGGTCATGCCGAATTCACCAGCGATGCAGCCGAATATCGTCCCGCCGCAGGTTAACAAGTCCTTGCCGATACGGGCCAAGTTGAGTCCGGTTTTGCTTGAAATTGGAACGATTTCATCCAATATTAGATGTTAAGGCGGCGATGGTGCCGCTGCACAGAGGAGAATGTTACAATGGCTGAATGGTCTGATCCGCGGGTTGCGCAAGCCGGTGCGGGCGTAACCATTGATGGCAAGCCGGTTGCGGGTGCCGCAACCGACGCCGGGCTGCGCGCCCATATGCTGAAGGTTTACAACTACATGGCTTCGGGCGTGTTGTTGACCGGTATCGTTGCAATGCTGTTCGCAAATAGCGGCATGGCGGCGCAGGTCATGGCAACACCGCTGCGCTGGGTTTTGATCTTTGCACCGCTCGCCTTCGTCATGGTGATGAGCTTTGGCATGCACAAGCTTTCCACCGCGGCGCTTCAGGCAATGTTCTGGGGCTTTGCGATCGTGATGGGCCTGTCGATGTCTTCGATTTTCCTGGTCTTCTCAGGTGAATCGATCGCGCGCACCTTCTTTGTCACCGCTGCGGCCTTTGCCGGTCTCAGCCTCTACGGCTACACCACGAAGAAGAATCTCAGCGGTTTCGGCACCTTCCTGATCATGGGCGTCATCGGCCTGCTGATCGCGTCGGTTGTGAATATCTTTCTGGGATCGAGCACGCTGCAGCTGGTCGTCAGCTTCCTCGGTGTGCTGATCTTCGCGGGCCTCACCGCTTATGATACCCAGCGTATCAAGAGCGAGTATGTTTATTTCGCAGGCCATGAATCGATCGGCAAACTGGCGATCATGGGTGCGCTCAGCCTCTATCTGGACTTCATCAACATGTTCCAGTTCCTGCTGAGCTTCCTTGGCAACCGCGAATAATTTCGCAACGCAAGCTATCGAAAGGCCCGGCGGGAAACCGCTGGGCCTTTTTACATGGGCATTGGCCGATCAGCTCTTTATTTTTCGCTGTTAATCGTGTTGACAGCCGCCATCGTTTAGATGTGCAGACTGGGAGTTTGGAGCATATGAACAAGGCGACCAAGGGGCTTTCGATTGTCTTCCTGATCGGCGGGGTTGCCGCATGCGCCCCTGCACCAGCACCCGCACCGGTTCCGCCGCCGCCCGTTATCGTCGTTGCCCCACCGCCGCCGCCGGCAATGCCGTTGCCGCCGGGTGGCGCTGCAGTGACGATGAAAATCCCTCCCATTGCCATGGACGGCGTTCGGACGACCCCCAATCGCGCGCTGACCCGAGAGGAAAATATCTGGCATTTCCGCGCTGCACTCAATGTTGCGGCGCTCAACTGCCAAGGCCCGGTCTGGGGGGAGATTGCGCAAAACTACAACCGCTATCTGCAGGTTCACAAATCCCGGCTCGCGCAAACCAACAAGGCCGTCGATGCCGAATATGTGAAGCGCTATCCTGGGCAGAATGCCCTGCGTATCCGCGACACCCGCATGACCGATCTGTATAATTATTTCGCGCTGCCCCCGGTGCGCGCCGAATTTTGTGACAAATCGCTGCTCAAATCACGGGAAATCATTGGTGTGCCGCTGACGGCGCTGCCCGAATATTCTTATGGGGCGCTGAACGATCTCGATGCCGTGTTCATCAATTTCTTCAATGCGTTTGAACGATATCAGCGCGATCTGGCGGATTGGAACGCCAAATATGGTTCTCCCGCGCAGACTGGCTCTGCACCGGTGTCATTGACTGCGCCGGCATCTAATGCAGGCCCTGTCACGTCGAAATAAACTGAACGCGACGGCCGCGACTTTAGGCCATCTGGATATAGTCGCGCATCGCGTTTGCCTCTGCCTCGATCTTCTCGATCCGGTATTTCACCAGATCACCGATTGAAACAAAGCCGATCAGCTGCGTGCCATCGACAACCGGCAGGTGGCGGATACGCCGCCGCGTCATCAGGGACAGGGCCGACAGGACGGGGCTGTCGGCCGTGACGGCGATTGCCGGTGCCGTCATCACATCGCCTACGCGTTTCCCGAACAGCGCAGGGCCATGTGCGGCAAGCCCGTAAACCAGGTCGCGTTCCGAAAAAATGCCGATCACTTTACCGCCATCGACAATGGGCAGCGCGCCGATCCGTTTGTCGGCGAGTCGCGCCGCCACTGTTTCCACTGACTCGTCCGGAGTTGCCGAGAAAACCGTGCTATCGCGGCCTTGCAGGATGATCGCTATCGTCATCGTTCCGCCTCCCATTGGGCTTGTTCGCCGGGAACATATAGCATAGACGCGACTTCACCTCCAATGACTCGCCCTTCGCGCCTTGATGATCCTGATTATGCCGCTTTCGCCTGGAAGCGTTATTGGCGGCTGATGCGCTGGATGTTCGGGGTGACCCTCACGGTGACCGTGATCGCGCTCACCTCATTCTGGTACCAAAATGGCTTTGTCTCGATCCATTTCTTCATCGCGACGGCAGGGGCAATTGTGGGCGCCATGATGTTGACGGCCGCGCTGATGGGCCTTGTCTTTCTGTCGAGCGGCAGCGGCCATGATGAAGCGATTGAAGACCCGTTTGAGGATCTGGCCGACGACGGCAGATAACCGCGGTTGAAACGCGACGCGCGATCAGTTGCGTTCCAGCCTGACGTCATATTCCAGCGTTGCAATGCCATTTGCCGGAATTGTCGCCTTCCATGTGGGAACGCCATCGACTTTCGCGACATTTTTCGGTTGTCCACGCAACATATAGGGGATTTTGATTTCTGCGCGAACCGGCTCGTTGCGGGCGTTGCTGATTTTGACCCTATAGCGTTGCTGCTTGCCGCCTTCGTGGATCAAGGTCACGGCGTAGCGGACATCGGACGCCGGGCCGATTGCCATCTCGATCTCGTCGCCAACCGCACGATCCTTCAAACTTGTCTGTCCAGAGAGCAGCGGGCCGAAGCGGCTGTCTTCGAACAGCATGACCTGCCCTGAGGGCATGGGCAGGCCCAACCCTTTTTCGGTGCGGTTTTCGCTGCGGAACAGGATTGTCATCGGCCGGCTTTCGCCATCGGAAAAATCGGCAGTACTGGCAGTATAAAGCCGGTCGAACGCCGCTGCCGGCTTGACGATCATCGCCACCTGTTTCTGCCCCTTGGCATTGACCGTTACCGGTTCAGGAATGCGATAGAGTTTGAGGTCGCCCAGATCCTCCTGTTCGGCGACCATGACGGCGACGGGGCTCGCCATGGCTTCGCTTCGTCTCATTGCAGTTACAACGATACTCTGTGCGTCAGCCGCTGCATAGACGGGCGGAGGCGCCGCCATTGGCATCGGTGGTGGCGGAGGAAGGATATAACCGGAATGATAGGGCACTTCGTGCGAGCGTTTTGCAGGCCAGCATTTCAGGGAAAGGCCTCCACCGGTCGGCCGGGGCTGGGCCGCGCGCCGCACGCGATTGGGCTCGCCTGCAATGGCCATTGTATTGGCATTGGCAAAGCTTTGGTTGCCGCCATTGGCCAGTGTCAGCCAGGCAAATAGGTCGAGCTTGCTCTTGCCCGGTTCCGAGGCGGTGACGGGGTTGTCCTTCACCTGCGCGACATAATTTGCCTGCCAGTCAAAACCTGCCGCCATGTAGGTGAGCGTCAGCGTCGCGGTTGTCGGCCGGTCGCTCTGCGTCAGCACCGACAGGGTAGGCTTTGCGGAGAGGTTTTGCGGCACGCCGCCATAGCTGAGCCGTTCCGGCAGCCCGGTGCAATAGAGCGCCTCAAAACCTTCGGCGCTTTGCACGATGACACCGCCGCCCGTGCCGGCACTGATCATGGCCCGCTGTTCGCGCACAGCGCCGGTGGCGAGGCTGGTCCGGGTCAGCGTCACTTCGCGGCGCAGATAGGCATCGACAAGCCCCGATGGCGAAAGCAGCCGCGCGTCCCGGTTCTTTTCCTTTACACCCTTTGGAAGGCCGGTGACGATTGCGCTTTCGGGAAACATTCCTTCGGCTACGCCTTCGAACCTGATCAGGCTTTCACCGGCAGGAATGGAGAGGGTGCGGGTTTCTGTGATCAGTGCGTAACCGCGCGGCCAATCCTTCGCAATCGGCGCCTCGCCGCGCTGCGCTGCGCGATAGACGGTCAGGCTGACCGCCTCGGGTGCGTCGGAAGTGACCACGTTTTGGGCAAGGGCAGGGGCCGCGAAAGCCAGCCCTAACACCAGGCCGA